>CALPIE020000001.1 GCA_943323545.2 Bifidobacterium breve
CCTTATACGATGCATCAGCAGGTTCGGGAAAGACCTATACATTGGTAAAAGAATACTTAAAAATTATACTTTTATCTAATAAAATTGATGCATATAGATCTATTCTAGCCATCACTTTCACGAACAAAGCTGTACACGAAATGAAAAGTCGTGTTTTAGAAAATCTTTCAGAGTTTACCAAAGACACTCCATCCAAAAGCGCATTACAATTGATGCAAAACATCAATAGTGAAACCAATTTAAGTTTGTCCGATATCCAAACTAAAGCCAAAAGCATCATCAAAAACATTATACACAATTATGCTGCTTTTGATATTTCTACTATCGATAAATTCACTTATAAAGTCATTAGAGCTTTTGCGCACGATTTAAATTTACCAATCACTTTTGAAGTTTCACTTGACACAGAAAACCTTTTAACCGAAGCGGTGGATGCTATTATAGCTCAAGCAGGAGAAGATGAAATTGTAACAAAATTACTTGTAGATTTTACTTTAGAAAAAACCGATGATGATAAAAGTTGGGATATTTCTCGTGAAATTATGGAAACAGGGAAATTGATTTTAAACGAAAACAATCGCGAAGAAATAACACATTTTAACACTAAATCGATTGCTGATTTTATAATAATTAAAGAAAAGCTCATAGAAATTGCCAAACAATTAGAATCGGAAACAGTACAATTAGCAACTGAAGCTATACAATTAATTGATAAAAACGGAATTGATTTAAAGTCTTTCTCTTACGGAACTTTCCCAAATCATTTAAACTTTATTATTTCGAAAGACATTAAAGCGAATAATCATAAGTTTTTAGTATTCGAAGATGTTAAAATTAAAAAAGACGCCAAAGATGCTACAGCAATTAAAAATATCATTCCTAATCTATTAGAAATTTTGGCATTAATATATTCTAAATTCGAAAAGAAAAATTTCTATCATGCTTTTCTAAAAAATATTACACCTCTTTCTTTGTTAAATACTTTGAGTAATGAATTATCAAAAATTCAGAAAGAACAAAATATTCTATCTATTGCAGAGTTCAATAAATTAATTTACGATCAGATTCAAAATCAACCTGCGCCATTTATATATGAACGCTTGGGTGAAAAATTCCGCCACTTTTTCATTGATGAATTTCAAGATACTTCCGAAATGCAATGGAAAAATTTAATTCCTTTAATTGATAATGCACTTTCAAGTGAAGATTTAAACGGAGAAAGAGGTTCGCTAATGATTGTGGGTGATCCGAAACAATCTATTTATCGTTGGCGAGGCGGAAAAGCAGAGCAATTTATAGCATTAAGTAAAGGCGAAAATCCATTTAACAATCCTGATAAAGAAATTTTTTCTTTAGACACCAATTATAGAAGTTATTCTCAAATTATCGATTTTAACAATGATTTTTTCAAATTTTTATCAAATGAATTTGAAAATGAAGATTATAAAGAGCTATATCAAAATCATTCTCATCAGAAAGATAATGATAAAATAGGAGGTTACATAACCATTTCTTTTATACCAAAAATAGATAAAGAAGAAGTTTTTGAAGAAGAAGATGTTGACAAAACAAAGTTATATTTAAAAGCGACTTTACAAAAAATTATTGAGGTTAAACAAAACGGATTTTCTAATTCAGATATTGTTGTTTTAACTAGAAAAAAAACACACGGATCAGCAATTGCTAATCA
This sequence comes from Bifidobacterium breve, assembly GCA_943323545.2. Classification (GTDB taxonomy): domain Bacteria; phylum Bacteroidota; class Bacteroidia; order Flavobacteriales; family Flavobacteriaceae; genus Flavobacterium. Next base: position 1,691 of record CALPIE020000001.1, read on the forward strand.
TTTAACAGCATCTGGAATTCCAATTGTGTCTTCCGAAAGTTTATTGATCGGCAATTCTTCAGAAGTAAAATGTATTATTCACCTTTTGAGATATTTAAAAAACAATAATGATACTGAATCAAAAGCCAATTTCTTGTATTATTTGGCAGTTAATAAACAAGAAAAATTAGCAACACACAGTTTTATTTCAAGAGGAATAGAAATAAAAAACGAAATTGATTTTCAGAATTGGTTGAACGAATTTGGGATAACATTTTCATTTGAAAATAGTCGAAAAAAGTCATTGTATGAAGCTACAGAAATAATAATTGCAAGCCTAATTCCAATTGAAAAACGGAATGCCTATGTGCATTATTTTTTAGATATTGTTTTAGAACGTGATGTGCGAAATCAAGCGGGAATTTCCGATTTTTTATATTATTGGGATAAAAACAATGAAAAATTCAGCATTCCATCTCCAGAAGGAAATGATGCTGTACGAATTATGACCATTCACAAATCGAAAGGATTAGAATTTCCGGTGGTTATTTTTCCCTTTGCAGAAGAGGATTTTAGTAAAAATTTAAAAGATAAAATTTGGCTAAATGCCGGTGAAGAAATTGTTGGTTTACCTAAATTGTTGGTTGATAAAAGTAATAAAGTAGCCGGATTTGGGGATGAAGCTGCAACTTCTTACAAACAAAAAACGCAAGAAGACTTATTAGACATAGTGAATGTTTTATATGTTGCGATGACAAGGGCAGTAGAACAACTTCATGTTATTTCTTCAATGAATATTAAAAAAGATGGAAGTTTACCAAGTAATTTATCTTCATTTTTCATTCAATTTTTAGCTAATAAATCTTTTGAAGCGTCTGTATTAGAATATAAGTTTGGTCATTCAATAAAAATTTCACCTAAAGAAATTATTAAAAACAACAATCAAATCATTCCACAACTAAAGGAAATATTAAATCCAAAAAACATAAAAATCGCACAGCGAGAAAGTGTAATGTGGGATACTAAACAACAAAAGGCAATTGAATTCGGGAATCTTATTCACGAAATTCTATCCTTTATTAATACAAAAAACGATATTCAAAATGCCATTTCAAAAGCCATTGAAAACGGATTATTAATTTCAACTCAAAAACAAGAAGTTTTAAAAACCATAAACCAAATTGTAAATCATAAAGATTTGATGGAGTTTTTTTTAGAATCAAATAAAGTATTAAATGAGCAAGCTATCATTTATAAAGAAGGAATCGTTATAAAGCCTGATAGAATAGTAATTTCAAAACAAAAGAAAGTCTTTTTATTAGATTATAAAACAGGGTTGTATTTACCGAAACACAAACTTCAAATTGAAAATTATGAAAAAGTAATTTTTGATTTGGGTTTTGTTGTTGCTAAAAAGACGCTTGTTTATATAGGAAACACTATTGAAGTTATACATTTGCATCACAAAACAAATTAAGTTCATAATAAATTTAAAGATATGTACGGAAAAATTCAACAGCACTTACAAAACGAATTGCAAACCATTCAAGACAATGGGATTTTCAAAAAAGAAAGAATCATTACTTCGCCACAAGGTGCAGAAATCACAGTGAATGGCGAAACGGTTTTAAATTTTTGTGCCAATAATTATTTAGGATTATCATCTCATCCTGAGGTAGTTCAAGCTGCTAAAGACACTTTAGATTCTCATGGATTCGGAATGTCATCTGTTCGTTTTATTTGCGGAACACAAGATATTCATAAAACATTAGAAAAAAAAATTGCCGAATTCTATGGCACAGAAGACACCATTTTATATGCCGCAGCATTTGATGCTAATGGTGGCGTTTTTGAACCATTATTAGGAGAAGAAGATTGTATTATATCAGACAGTTTAAATCATGCGTCAATAATAGATGGCGTTCGTTTGTGCAAAGCAGCAAGGTTTCGCTATGAAAATTCGAATATGGAAGATTTGGAAAAGCAATTGATAAATGCTACTGCTAAAAATCACAGATTTAAATTAATAGTTACTGATGGTGTTTTCTCAATGGATGGTTTAGTAGCTCCGTTAGATAAAATTTGTGATTTAGCCGACAAATATGATGCGTTGGTAATGGTAGATGAATGTCATGCGGCTGGTTTTATTGGCGCAACAGGCAAAGGAACGCTAGAAGCTAAAGGTGTAATGGGAAGAGTCGATATTATTACGGGAACTCTCGGTAAAGCTTTAGGCGGAGCTATGGGAGGTTATACTACTGCAAAAAAAGAAATTATTGAAATATTGCGCCAACGATCTCGTCCTTATTTATTTTCTAATTCATTAGCTCCAGCGATAGTTGGTGCATCCATAAAGGTATTTGAATTACTAGAAAAAGACACTAAATTAAGAGATAAACTAGAATGGAATACCAATTATTTTAAAGAAGGACTTCGAAAAGCAGGAATAGATTTCATAGATGGAGACTCTGCTATTGTTCCAGTAATGTTATATGACGCCAAGTTATCACAAGTAATGGCAAATGAACTACTTAAAAAGGGAATCTATGTAATCGGCTTTTTTTATCCAGTAGTGCCAAAAGATAAAGCAAGAATTAGAGTCCAATTATCTGCAGCTCACTCTAAAGATCATCTAGATAAAGCAATAGCTGCCTTTTCAGAAGTTGCTCTTAAGTTAAATGTTATTTAATTAGTTTTATAATTGTTAGATTTTATTTTTTTTTAAATTATGATATTTTAACATTTTCATTTTGTTAATTCATTTATTGGTATTACTTTTGTCCAAATTGTATTTTATAATCTAACAAAAAACAAGTATGAAACATCTTAACAAATTATTTGCTTTATTGATGCTATTAGGATTAAGTTCACAAGCTCAAGACAGTAACAACAAATGGGCTATTGGGTTTGGTGCAAACGCAGTAGATGGAGCTAGAGTAAGTGCAGCTTCTAAAGTAGAGGACCAGTTTTCTCAATATTTTGATGCAAGACATTATTGGAATATTGTTCCATCTGTGTCTTATGTAACGGTTTCTAGACACGTTGGTAGTAATTTTTCTTTCGGATTAACAGGATCTGTTAATAAATTATCAAAACTTGTAAGCGAAAGAACCTATGACCCAATAACAAATACTAACGATTATGTTGTTAGTAATCCTGGAGATTTAGCTTATTATTCTCTTGACGGTGCTATTAAATATAGCTTTATGGGCTTACTTAAGTCAAAAGTTATCGACCCTTCTCTTCAAGCAGGTGGAGGTTACACTTGGATTGGTGATGAAGCTAAAGGTGGAACTGTTAATGCAGGTGTTGGTTTAACACTATGGTTTACTGAACAAGTAGGTCTTTCTTGGGTTTCTAGCTATAAATATTCTTTTGATTCTAGAGAAAATAGTTCTTCTATCCCAACTCATTTACAACATTTTGCTGGTTTAGTTTTCAAATTTGGAGCTAAAGATACTGACGGAGACGGAATATATGACAAAGATGATGCATGTCCAGAAGTTGCTGGTTTAAAACAATTTAATGGTTGTCCAGATACTGATGGTGATGGTATTGAAGATAGTAAAGATGGTTGCCCTAATGATGCAGGTACAGTAGAAATGAATGGATGTCCTGATACAGACGGTGACGGTGTTGCTGATAAGGATGATGCTTGTCCAGAAGTTGCTGGTTTAAAATCTTTTGGTGGATGTCCTGATACAGACGGTGATGGTATTGCTGACAAAAATGATAAATGTCCAGAAGTAAAAGGTCCTAAAGAAAATAATGGTTGTCCTTATGCTGATAGAGATGGAGATGGAGTTCTTGACAAAGATGACAAATGTCCAGATGTAAAAGGGACAGCAGCTAATAAAGGTTGCCCAGATGTTTCTGAAGAAGTTGTTAAAAAATTGAATGACTATGCTAAAACTATTTTATTTGATTCAAATAAAGATTCATTCAAACAACAAACATTCCCAGTATTACAAGCAATTGCTGCAATTTTAAAAGAATATCCAAGTTCTAAATTCAGTATTGAAGGTCATACAGATAGTGATGGTAAAGAAGATTTTAACCAAAAATTATCAGATGCTAGAGCTAATGCTGTAAAAAAATATTTAATCGAGCAAGGTATTGACGAATTTAGATTGTCTGCATTAGGTTATGGAGAATCTAGACCAATTGATGTTAATACTACTGATGCTGGTAAAGCTAACAATAGAAGAGTTGAAGTTAAATTAGTAAAATAATTTATTCTAAATAATTTTAAGAAACGCCTCGATTTATCGGGGCGTTTTTTTATTTTTATAAAATGGTAAATAGAACTTTTATTGAGCAAATTGCAAGTGTACTTTTATTAGACTATTCTAATAAATTAACTAATACCATAATTGTACTTCCCAATAGAAGAGCAAAAGTTTTTCTTATAGAATCGCTTAAAAAGCAAACCACTAAAACCATTTTCTCTCCCGAAATAATAAGTATCGAAGATTTTATCCAAGACATTGCAGGTATAAGAACTATTGATTCTGTAGAATTATTATTTGAATTCTATACTGTTTATTTAAAAATCACAGACAAGAATCCTGAAACATTTGATTCTTTTGCAAATTGGGCAAAAACACTTTTACAAGATTTTAATGAAATAGACAGATACTTAATAGATTCAGATAAAATACTTAGCTATTTAGAAAATATTAAAGAGATCGAACATTGGTCATTAGATTTAAACAACCGTACGGAATTAATTGATAAATATTTAATCTTTTGGAAAAAATTACCACTTTATTATAATTCACTTTATAATTATTTACTTGAAAAAGGTATTGGATATCAAGGTTTAATATACAGAGAAGCAGATAAAAATATAAGTCATTTTGTAGAAGCCAATAAAAACACAAAATTTGTTTTCGCTGGATTCAATGCCTTAAATAAAGCAGAAGAAAAAATCATTCAACATTTTTTAGCAATTGATAAAGCCAAAATATATTGGGATATTGATGAAACTTTCTTAAACGATTCCTATCACGATACTGGTTTATTCCAAAGGCGATATAAGTCAACATGGCCTTATTATAAAACCAATCCATATGAATGGATTACAACCGATTTTCAACAAGAAAAAAACATTAAGGTAATTGGTACACCAAAATCAATAGGGCAAGCAAAAATTGTTGGTGATATTGTTAAAAAATATAGTAACGACAAAAACGGGGAACTTCATAATGTAGCGATTGTTTTAGGGGAAGAAAGTTTATTATTGCCAATTCTTTATTCTTTACCAAACAATGTTGATTCAGTAAACATTACAATGGGATTTTCTAGCAAGAACAATCCCGCTCAATTGCTAGTGTCAAAATTGTTTAAAATGCACACTAATGCATTGTCAAGGAGCGCAAATAGTTATGTTTTTTATTACAAAGATGTTTTAGATATTTTAACACATCCATTAATTGAATCTTTTGTTTTTGCAAATGATTTGGTAAATCTAATTAATCAAAACAATTATACCTTCTTTCCACATAAAAAAATAGAAGAGTTGCATCCTAATGGCAACTCCCTTTTTCAATTGCTTTTTCAAAAGTGGAATTCTGATTCAGTTACTATCCTTGAGAATTTATCACAGATTTTAGTGATAATTAAAGACAATTTGAGTCGGGATAACGAAGAAGAAAAAATAACTAATGCCTTTGTTTACTCAATTTTTAAAGTGATTAATCAGATGATTTCTTATTTTTCTTCTCATCAAAACATAAACAATATCGACACACTGCACGCCATTTATAAACAAGTAATTGATGTTGCCGAAGTTTCTTTTGAAGGTGAGCCTTTAAACGGATTACAAATCATGGGTGTTTTAGAAAGCCGAGTACTTGACTTTGAAACGGTAATTATTACTTCTGTAAATGAAGGTAAGTTTCCTTCAGGGAAAAGTATCAATTCTTTCATTCCTTATGACGTTAAAAAGGAATATGGTTTGCCTACAATTAAAGAAAAAGACGCCATTTATTCGTATCATTTTTATCATTTATTACAACGCGCTAAAAATGTTTATTTACTATATAATTCAGATAGTGAAGGTTTAGACGCTGGAGAAAAAAGTAGATTTATCACCCAATTGGAAGTCGAAAAACAGTTCAAACACAAAGTGTCTTTTCAAATTTACAATGCCGATGTGCCGGAAATAGCAAGTGAGCCAAAACGCATTCCTAAAACAGAAAATGTAATGCAAAGACTTGCAACCATTGCTGAGAAAGGATTTTCACCTTCTTCATTAACCACCTATATTAGAAATCCTATTCAGTTTTATTTTCAACGCATCTTGCGTATTTCTGAAACCGATGAGGTAGAAGAAGACGTTGCCATAAACACACTAGGAACAATCATTCACAAAGTTTTAGAAGAATTGTACCAACCATTTATTGGAAGAATACTTACTGTTGAAGACATTCAGGTATGTTTCAATAAAATCGACACCGAAGTAATCAAACAATTCAAAGAAATATACAAAGAAGGGGAAATTAAAAAAGGAAGAAATTTGTTGGCATTTGAAGTCGCCAAACGCAACATTTACAATTTTTTAAAATTAGAATTGGAAGCGCTTAAAAATGGTGATGTAGTTCAGATTATTGCTTTAGAAAAACAGTTGGAACGACTTTTAGAACATCCAAAATTACCATTTCCGGTAAAAATTGCAGGAAATGTAGATCGAATTGAATTGCGTGATGGAAGCATCCGAATCATCGATTATAAAACAGGTAAAGTAGAAAAATCAAACGTAACTTTAAAACAATGGTACGGATTAACTTCCGACATTAAAAACGACAAAATAATACAAATATTAGCCTATGCTTTTATGTACGAACCTCATGCTAAAGGACAAGAAATGAAAGCTGGAGTTATCTCTTTTAAAAACCTAAAATCCGGATTTTTGCCATTTAGTTTTAAAGAAGATAAAGAAGTTATTGAGGTTATTTCTCCTGAAATAATGCAGCAATACCTAGAAGAAATAGTTGTTTTACTAAATGAAATTTTAGATGTAACCGTTCCTTTTGAAGAGAAAACTTAACCGCAAAGAGTGCAAATAAAAAAGGCAAGGTTCGCTAAGTTTTTTCTTGCGAACCATGCGTAAAGCCTTTCGCACTTTGTGCTCAAATTTTTTTCAAATAATCCAACATCACTTTTAACAACTTCTTTTCATTTTCAATGTGGCTCATGTGTCCGTCTTCAAAAGTCACGAGTTGTACTTTGGTTCCAATTATTTGTTCGAGATTATCTTCATATTTCAAAACACCATCATTTTTCCCAAGAATTAACAAAATAGGAAAAGGCGCAAAGTGCAAAATAACTTCACGGTCTTTGCGGATTTTCATTCCTTCCAAAGCGGCAACGATGCCTTGTAAAGGTGTTTTTAAAGCCTCCAGTTTCACGTTTTCTATTTCTTTGACCAAACGCTCCCGATTGTCCTCACTAAACAGATTGGCAATCGATATGCGCACGAAAGTTTCATAATTTTGTTTCACTGCTTTTATTGCCCGGTTCCGATTGATTTTTCGTTCATGACTATCCGCTTTTGCGGTCGAGTTCAACAGCACCAATCCTTTCATCACTTCTGGATACAATTCGGCAATGGCTAAGGCCACATATCCGCCCATCGAATGCCCAACAAAAACTGCTTTTCTGATTTTTAAATCGTGCAAAACGGCATGAACCATATCGGCTTGGTCTTCCATAGTGTGAACGTAACCCAAACATTCAGTCTGCCCATGTCCCAATAAATCAATTGTAATTATTCTATATTTCTTTGAAAGTTCAGGAATAAAAGCAGTCCACATTTCTTTGTTTTCCAAATAACCGTGAAGTAACACTAAAGCAGCTCCCTTTCCATAATCAGAATAGGAGATTTTTGTGTTTTTGAAGGTTGTGGTTTTCATAATTGCAAAAATAGATTTTAACCACCAAAGCACGAATTTTTTATCATTCTTTTTGTCATTTCGAGGCACGAGAAATCACATAATAACTTCAACTGCTTGATGAGATTGCTTTGCCAGTTCGCTATTGCTCGTGTCCTCATACTTCGGAATGACAAAACTATGCATAAAAAAACGGCTCACTAACGTAAACCGTCTATTATCTATATTCTATTATCTTTTCTCTTTGTTCTATTCTCTCCCTAAGAATTCATTATCGATTCAATTTCCTCAACTTCAATCGGGATGTTACGCATCAAATTAAAAGCGGCTCCTTTTTCCTGAATGACCATATTGTCTTCAATACGAATTCCGAATCCTTCTGCCGGAATATAAATACCTGGTTCAACTGTAAATACCATATTTGCTTGCATGGCTTCGTGCAACAATCCGTAATCGTGGGTGTCCAATCCCATGTGGTGCGAGGTTCCGTGCATGAAATATTTTTTATAGGCTGGCCAATCCGGATTTTCATTTTGAACATCGGCTTTGTCAATCAATCCCAAACCAAGTAATTCGGAAGTCATTATTTTCCCAACTTCCACATGATATTGTTTCCAAAAAGTTCCCGGAACTAGCATTTTTGTAGCTTCATTTTTCACTCTTAAAACGGCATTGTATACTTCTTTTTGTCGGTCAGAAAAACGTCCCGAAACAGGAACCATACGCGTCATATCACTAGAATAGTTGGCATATTCTGCTCCAACATCCAATAAAATTAAATCGCCCGCTTTACATTGCTGGTTGTTTTCAATGTAATGCAACACATTGGCGTTATTCCCAGAGGCAATAATCGGCGTGTAAGCAAAACCTTTCGAACGATTGCGTAAAAATTCATGTGCGAATTCGGCTTCAATTTCGTATTCCATTATGTTGGGTTTAACGAAATTCAATACACGGCGATATCCTTTCTCAGTGATATCACAGGCGGTCTGAATTAAATCGAGTTCTTCACTTTCTTTAATCGAACGAATGCGTTGCAAAATAGGATTCGATTTTTCGACTTTATGAGCTGGGTAATTTGCTGCCCACCATTTGATAAAACGCGCTTCACGGGTTTCGGTTTCGATACTGGCTCTGTAATGTTCGTTGGTATTGATGTACATTGTATCGGCATAAGCCATTACTTCTTTCAAAGTTTTATGAAAATCTTGCAACCAAATCACCGTTTTTACACCCGATACTTCAAAAGCACGATCTTTTGTTAATTTTTCACCTTCCCAAATGGCAATGTGTTCGTTGGTTTCTTTTAGGAATAGAATCTCTTTCAAATTCTCATACGGTGCATCTGGAAAAAGCAATAGAATACTTTCTTCCTGATCAACACCAGATAAATATAAGATATCACGATGTTGCGCAAAAGGCAACGTACTGTCGGCACTTACAGGATAAATATCATTCGAATTAAAAACAGCAACACTATTTGGTTTCATTTGCGAAGTAAATTTCGCTCTGTTTTTAATATATAAATTGCGGTCTATTTGGTGGTATTTCATAAAAATTATATTTTGTAGTTTCAAAAATACTAAGAATCTATAGAAATGTAGTTAATAGCCTTATAAATTTTGATGAAATCTTAAAAAAGGACTATTTTTATAAAAATTTTCAATTATGAAAGCAAAATTGCCGCTAGTTCTGTTTCTTTTTTCATTACTTATTCAAGCTCAAGATAAAAAAGCCTATCAACTTTTTGACAAAAACGGAAAAAAGACAACTTATAAAAAATTATTAAAATCTGCCTTAAAAACCGAAGTGCTTTTATTTGGAGAATTCCATAATAATACTATTTGCCATTGGTTAGAATTGGAAGTGACTAAAGATATCGCCAATCAAAAAGCAGTTGTGCTTGGCGCCGAAATGATTGAAGCAGACAATCAAAAGCAATTGAACCAATATTTAAACGATGAAATAAACCAAAAAAAATTAGATTCAACTGCGCGATTGTGGCCCAATTATAAAACTGATTACAAACCTTTGGTTGATTTTGCAAAAGAAAATAAATTGCAATTTATAGCAACTAATATTCCAAGACGCTATGCTTCAATGGTTTCAAAAAAGGGATTTGAAGTACTTGAAACACTTACTACGGAAGAAAAATCTTGGATAGCACCACAACCTTTTCCATACGACGCTACTTTACCAGGTTATGTAGAAATGATGAAAATGATGGGAGATCATACTTCACCAAACATGCCTAAAGCACAAGCAAGTAAAGACGCAACCATGGCCTATTTTATTAATAAAAATTTAAAACCCAATTCTGTTTTTATTCATTACAATGGAAGTTTTCATTCAGACAACTTTGACGGAATCAATTGGTATTTAAGATCCTATCATCCGAATATAAAAATCACAACCATTTCTTCAGTCGAGCAAAAAGATATTTCAAAATTAGAAAAAGAGCATTACAATAAAGCAGATTATATTCTCGTTATAGATGAAGATGTAACAAAGACCTATTAAGTTAGTCTTACTAAGGCAATAATCTCAAAGTTTATGAAAAAGATATTTTTAATTGTAACACTAACGATAATAGGGATCTCCTTTTTTTCTTGTGATAATAATGATGATATGGCTTCAGAGCCAATGTTGATAATAAAATTTAAATTTAATCCTACTCAAATTCGTTTGAATAATTTAGGACAGCCATCAACAGTTTTACCAGGAAATGCAGCTCAAACGCCAATTTTTAATACTATTTCGGCTCATTATATAGAGTTTGCTCCCAATGCATTTACTCAATTAGGACAAGGTACAATTGTTTATCATGCACCTGAAACTACTCTTGGCGGAAGTTCGGCAATCGATTTTAGTCAATCAAAAATTGTTGCACAAGACGAATCCTTTTTAGAAATTCCTTTAAGTCAATTGGCAACTGGCAACTATGAATGGTTGCGCGTTTCGTTGTCTTATCAAAATTATCAGATTAATTTACGTAACTCAGGGGTTGATTATGCTGGTACATTTGCTAGTTTTGTAGGCTTTAACACTTATATTGGGAATCACTCAATAGGGAACAACTTTTTTAATGTTAATGCAAACCGATCACAAGGTTATTGGGCCTTTGCATTAAATGATTTTCCCTATTCTTCATCTGGACAAGCACCTGCAAACGCCACTACAGTTCCTAATCCAATAGCGACAACTTCTCCAATTCCGGCAGGATCATGTGTGGTTACAGGACAATTCACTACTCCTTTAACGATTACTGGAAATGAAACCAAAAATGTTGTCGTAACGCTTTCACTTTCTATAAATAATAGTTTTGAATGGCACGAAATTACTACCGATGGGAAATACGAACCAGCAATTGGAGAGAATGTAGTTGACATGGGATTAAGAGGCTTAATCCCTACATTTGTAAAATAATAAAAGCATATTTTTCCAATTACAATTCAACAATTGTTAAACTCACTTTAAATTCATTATAAATTACAACGAAAAGGTTGTAGTTAATTGCAAATAGCCTTATTTTTGTTTGATTTTTTAATAAATTTTACTCAATTATGGCAGAATCTTCAATGTTAAAGTCTTCTATTGCTAAAAAAGTAGCTATGGCACTTTCTGGACTTTTCTTAATTACCTTCTTATCACTTCATTTTTTTATAAATCTCATTTCAGTAATCGACCAAGACACATTTAATGAATTTTCTCATTTTATGGGAAATAATGGATTGATACAATTTGTAATGCAACCAGTTTTAATAATCGGAGTGGTTTTTCACTTTGTAATGGGATTTGTATTAGAATTAAAAAATAGAAGCGCTCGTCCAATTTCGTATGCCAAATACAATGGTGCAGCAAATTCTTCTTGGGCTTCAAGAAACATGATTATTTCAGGTTTGGTAGTTTTGGCTTTTTTAGGATTGCATTTTTATGACTTTTGGATTCCAGAAATGGTTTACAAATATGTAGATGTAAATCCGATAGACGAAACACGTTATTTCACTGAGTTAGTACATAAATTTGAAAGTCCTGTTCGTACTGGTTTGTATTGTTTGTCATTTTTACTTTTGTCACTACACTTATGGCACGGTTTCAATTCGTCTTTCCAATCGGTTGGATTCAATAATAAATTTTCAAAATCTTTACACAAATTAGGATATGCGTTTGCAATAGTAGTTCCTTTTGGATTCATTTTTATTGCATTATTTCATCATTTTAATCATTAATATCATATGAAATTAGATTCTAAAATACCAGAAGGTAACATTTCTGACAAATGGACCGATTATAAAGACCATTTAAAGTTAGTAGCGCCAAATAATCGTCCAAAAATTGATATTATTGTTGTTGGAACGGGCTTAGCTGGCGCGTCGGCTGCCGCTTCTCTTGGTGAAATGGGCTACAATGTAAAAACATTTTGTTTTCAAGATTCGCCGCGTCGTGCTCATTCTATAGCTGCTCAAGGCGGAATCAACGCTGCAAAAAATTACCAAAATGATGGAGATAGTACATTTCGTTTGTTTTATGATACCATAAAAGGGGGCGATTATAGAGCACGTGAAGCTAATGTGCATCGCTTAGCAGAAGTTTCATCAAATATCATCGATCAATGTGTAGCACAAGGAGTCCCTTTTGCTCGTGATTATGGGGGATTATTAGATAATAGATCATTTGGAGGAACTCAAGTTCAACGTACATTTTATGCCGCTGGACAAACAGGTCAACAATTATTATTAGGTGCTTATTCTGCTTTATCAAGACAAATTGGTTTAGGACATGTAAAAATGTATAACCGTCACGAAATGCTCGAATTAGTAAAAGTTGATGGAAAGGCACGCGGAATTATAGCACGTAATTTAGTTACCGGTGAATTAGAAAGACATTCTGCTCATGCTGTTGTAATTGCAACGGGGGGTTATGGAAATGTATATTTTCTCTCTACAAACGCCATGGGAAGTAATGTTACAGCAGGTTGGAAAATACACAAACAAGGTGCTTTATTTGCCAATCCTTGTTTTGTTCAAATTCATCCAACGTGTATTCCAGTTCATGGAACCAATCAAGCAAAATTGACTTTAATGTCAGAGTCTTTAAGAAATTCTGGACGTATTTGGGTGCCTAAGAAAAAAGAAGATGCACAAGCCATTCGTGAAGGAAAATTAAAACCAACTCAATTAGCAGAAGAAGATAGAGATTACTTTTTAGAAAGAAAATATCCTGCATTTGGAAATTTAGTACCGCGTGATATCGCATCCAGAGCAGCAAAAGAAATGTGCGATCAAGGTCACGGAATAGAGGCAAACGACACCAATGAAGGCGTTTATTTAGATTTTGCAACAGAAGTTCAAACCAAAGGAAAACAAGCTGCTTATGCTAAAGGAAATCACAATCCTTCAGACGCTGAAATAACTGCTTTAGGAAAGCAATGGCTGGAAGAAAAATACGGTAATTTGTTTACTATGTATCAAAAAATTACTGATGAAAATCCCTATGAAACACCAATGAAAATATACCCAGCTGTGCATTATACTATGGGAGGTGTTTGGGTTGATTACAATTTACAATCTACAATCCCAGGATGTTTTGTTGCTGGAGAAGCCAATTTTTCTGATCACGGAGCAAATCGTCTAGGAGCTTCAGCTTTAATGCAAGGATTGGCCGATGGCTATTTCGTATTGCCTTATACAATTTCTAATTACTTAGCAGACGAAATCCGAACCGGAAAAATTGCCACCGATACAGCCGAATTTATCGATGCAGAAAGACGCGTGCAAGAAACTATAGATACTTTTATTAAAAACAAAGGATCTAAAACAGTCGATCATTTTCACAAACGATTAGGATTGATTATGTGGAATAAAGTCGGAATGGGCAGAAATGAAGCCGGCTTAAAAGAAGCGATTACTGAAATTGCAGCTTTAAAAGAAGAATTTTATAAAGAAGTTTACGTTCCTGGAAGCGCCGACGAATTAAATCCCGAATTAGAAAAAGCGCTGCGCGTTGCTGATTTTATCGATTTAGGACAGCTAATGGCAAGAGATGCTTTACAAAGAAACGAATCATGCGGAGGTCACTTCCGTGAAGAATACCAAGATAGTGAAGGAGAAACATTACGAGATGATGAAAATTTCTCTTTTGTAGGTGCTTGGGAATACAAAGGGAACGATATTAACCAATCAGAACTTCATAAAGAACAATTGAAATACGAGTTTATTAAAATTGCAGCTCGTAATTATAAGTAATTAGGCAATAGCCAAGAGGCAATAGCAATGACGGTAATAAAATCATATAAGGATTTATTAATTTGGCAAAAAGGAATTGATATAATTATTAAATTATATGAATTAGTTGAAGGATTTCCAAAAGAAGAAATATATGCTTTAACTAGCCAACTAAAAAGAGCAGCAATTTCAATATCTTCCAATATTGCGGAAGGATATGGAAGAAATTCTACTCAAAGTTATATCCATTTTGTGAGTATTTCTAGAGGTTCTTTATTTGAATTAGAAACACAATTAATAGTTGCCCAAAAATTGAAATTCATTAAAAATGAAACTTTATTTTCTGATTTAATGAATCAAATTACAGAAGAAAGTAAAATGATAAATTCATTTATAAATAAATTAGAATCTAGTAAAAATTAGTTACTAATGCCTTTTGCCTAATGGCTATTGGCTAAAATAAACATTATGAGTGCAGCAAAAAACATCAATATAAACCTTAAAATTTGGCGTCAGAAAAACGCTAAAGCAAAAGGAAGCATGGAAACATACAAATTAGATAATGTTTCTACCGCTAGTTCATTTCTAGAAATGTTAGATCAATTGAACGAAGAATTAATTAATGACAAAAAAGAGCCAGTGGCTTTCGACCATGATTGTCGCGAAGGAATTTGTGGTATGTGTTCGCTATACATTAACGGACGTGCACACGGACCAGATACCGGAACCACAACTTGTCAATTACACATGCGTAAATTTAATGATGGAGATACCATTTATATTGAGCCATGGAGAAGTAAAGCATTCCCAGTAATTAAAGATTTAGTGGTAGATAGAAGTGCTTTCGATCGAATTCAACAAGCAGGAGGTTTCGTTTCCGTAAACACTTCTGGAAGAACGATGGACGCGAATGCCATTCCAATTCCAAAACACGATGCAGACAAATCCTTTGAAGCAGCAGCTTGTATCGGTTGTGGTGCTTGCGTAGCAAGTTGCAAAAATGGTTCTGCGATGTTGTTCGTCGGAGCTAAAGTATCGCAATATGCTTTGCTTCCACAAGGGAAAGTAGAAGCAACTGCTCGTGTTTTAAACATGGTACGTCAAATGGATGAAGAAGGATTCGGAAATTGCACCAATACAGGTGCTTGCGAAATCGAATGTCCAAAAGGTATTTCGTTAGAGAATATCGCTCGAATGAATAGAGAATATTTATCGGCGAGTTTGAAATAAAAAGTCAATAGCCATAAGACAAGAGGCATTAGTTAACGCATTCTGTAATTGGGATGCGTTTTTTTTATTGTTAAAAAAGTCAAATCAAGTATCTTTACTTAACATCAGAAGTAACCTCATGAAAAAAATTGTCTTTTTACTATTCACTTTTTTGTTTTTTAGTTGGTATAGCATTGCTCAAACGCTTAAGGTAATGACATATAACATTCGCTACGACAATCCCAAGGATGGCGAAAATGCTTGGCCGAATCGTAAAGATTTTTTCTTATCGCAGTTGGTCTTTTACGCACCGGATGTTTTCGGAATTCAGGAAGCACTTCCCCATCAAGTCAAAGACATTGCCACTTTTCTTTCCAATTACAGTTACATCGGAATTGCCAGAGACGGCATCGAAAAAGGAGAATCTTCCAATATATTTTACAACAAAGATCGTTTGGAAATGATTAATCAAGATACCTTTTGGTTGTCTGAAACTCCCGATGTCATTTCAAAAGGTTGGGATGCTGCACTCAATAGAATCTGCACTTACGGGTTGTTTAAAGATAAGAAATCAAAACAACTGTTCTGGATTTTCAACACGCATATGGATCACATTGGCGAATTGGCGCGAACCAATTCTATTCAACTTATACGTTACAAAATAAAAACCCTCAACACCAAAAATTATCCGGTGCTTTTTATGGGCGATTTTAATTCCGAACCCACAGAGGACAGAATCATCAATCTCAAAAAAGAAATGATAGACAGCAAAGATGCTTCCGAAGAAATTCCCTTCGGTCCATCAGGAACCTTCAATGCATTCAAACACAATGAACCCGTGACCAAACGAATCGATTATATTTTTTTTTCTAAAGAACATCCAATCAAAGTGAAGAAATACGGCGTTTTAAGCGATTCAAAAGACTTAAAATACCCATCTGACCATTTGCCTGTTTATATCGAAATTAATTTTAATTAGATGTTTTTGGGCGTTTTAACAGGCTATCCGCTTTATCTTTTGCATGTCCGATTGCCATCGGACCATACAAAAGGATATCGCTGCTATCCTGAACGCAAGAAAATTTTACTATATTTGAATTGCAATTTTTCCACATGAAACCATTACAATTTTTAGGAGTTTTACTACTTCCTGTAGCTATTTTCAGTCAAAATCTTCATCAATACGTCAATCCCATGATAGGAACTGGAGGTCACGGCCACACCTATCCTGGAGCCACAGTACCTTTCGGGATGGTACAACTCTCTCCCGATACTAGAATAGATGGAAGTTGGGACGGTTGTTCGGGATATCACTACGACGACACCACGATTTACGGATTTTCACACACCCATTTAAACGGAACGGGCTGTACCGATTATGGAGATATCATGTTGATGCCAACCATGGGAGAACCCAATTTCAATCCAAAGGAATACGGTTCGAAGTTTTCCCATTCCAATGAAAAAGCAACTGCTGGGTTCTATACTGTTAAGTTAGACAAGCACAACATCGATGTCAATTTAACCGCTTCCACACGCGTTGGATTTCATCAGTATACTTTTAATAATGCAGGACAAGCTAACATCATCCTCGATTTGAACCATCGCGACAAATTGCTATATGGCGATGTGAAAATTATCGATAGTAAAACCATAGAAATTTTACGAAGAAGCGAGGCATGGGCGAAAGACCAATACGTTTATGCCCGAATTGAGTTTAGCAAATCGATGCAAATTAATAAAGCGGTAGCCAATCAGGAAAATAGAAAAGATTTCTTTTCAGGAACAGTTTTAAAAATTAGCTTTTCAAAACAAGTACAAAAAGGAGAAAGAATTCTAGTCAAAGTATCACTTTCGCCAACGAGTTATGAAGGAGCAAAACTAAACATGTCTGAAATTAAAAACTGGGATTTCAATAAAGTAAAAGAAGATGCTGAACAACTTTGGAATAAACAACTTTCAAAAATTGAAGTAACCGAATCCGATAAAGATAAACTATCAATTTTTTACACTGCTTTGTATCACACCATGTCACAACCCAATATCGCACAAGACATCGATGGGAAATACCGCGGAAGAGACAATCAAATTCACCAAGCAGAAGGATTCGATTATTATTCGGTGTTCTCACTTTGGGACACGTTTCGCGCAGCACATCCCTTATATACGTTAATCGAAAAGAAACGCACTGCCGATTTCATCAATACCTTTCTAAAGCAATACGAACAAGGCGGACGATTGCCCGTTTGGGAATTGGCGTCGAACGAAACCGATTGCATGATTGGGTACCATTCCGTTTCAGTAATAGCTGATGCAATGGTAAAAGGCATCAAAGGATTTAATTACGAAAAAGCGTTCGAAGCTGCAAAACACTCCGCGATGCTTGATCATCTAGGATTAGAAGCATACAAAAGGCAAGGTTTTATTTCTATGGATGATGAACACGAAAGCGTTTCTAAAACCCTAGAATATGCTTACGACGATTGGTGTATTGCTCAAATGGCATTTATTTTAAACAAAAAAGAAGACTACGATTATTTCATGAAACGTTCCCAAAGTTGGAAGAACGTCTTTGATTGGAATGTCGGATTCATGCGTCCAAAGAAAAATGGCGGATGGGACAAACCTTTTGATGCTCGTGAAATCAATAATAATTTCACAGAAGGCAATTCGTGGCAGTATTCGTACTTTGTACCACAAGACATTATCGGAATGGTTGCTGCTTATGGCGGAAACCAAAAATTTGAAGCCAAACTCGACGAAATGTTCAATAGCGAAAGTAAAACTACGGGTCGCGAACAAGCCGATGTTACGGGTTTAATTGGGCAATACGCTCACGGAAACGAACCTAGCCATCACATGACGTATTTGTACAACTTCATCGGCAAACCAGAAAAGACAACAGAAAAAGTACATTTTATTTTAGATAATTTCTACAAAAATGCACCAGACGGATTGATAGGCAATGAAGACTGTGGACAAATGAGCGCTTGGTATGTGTTAAGTTCGATGGGGATTTATGCAGTAACTCCGGGAAAGGCAGAATGGAGTTTGACAGTGCCCTATTTTAAAAACATAAAAGTAAATCTAGAGGACGGGAATATGAAAGAAATTAGCCCTGAAATGGTTCCTGGCGAGAGAAGCTATTTTGGGTTAAACCGTCCAGAACAATCTAATAATTTTGGATACGAATTTATTATTCCAGTTCCGGTTATTCTGGCAGAAAGTAAATCGTTTAAGGACAAGCTGATGATTTCAATGGAGAATAACGATTTTAATAACAGATACAATCCGTATGTAGCTAAAATAAAGTATAAGATTGAAGATGAAACACAAAAAACAACTGATTTTAAAATCTATAGTGAACCTTTTGAAATAAACACATCATCTACAATTACGGCCTATTCTGTTATCAGTGTAGATGCAAAACTAGGTGGAAGCAGTCGTGTTTCAGCTACCTTCTTCAAAAAGCCAAACAACTATACTATAACTATTAAATCAACTTACGATAAACAATACCACGCAGGCGGACCAGATGGATTACTAGACGGAATCAATGGTACAGAAAACTGGCGCAAAGGTGATTGGCAAGGCTATCAGGGACAAGATTTTGAATCCACTATCGATTTACAAATCGAAAAAAACATTTCGGATTTCAACGGAACATTCCTGCAAGATTCTCGTTCGTGGATATTAATGCCAACAAAAGTCGAATACTATGCATCTACTGATAATGTCAATTTCACGTTGGTGGGAACTGTCAACAATACTATAGATCCAAAAGAAACCGAAAACAAAATCACCAATTTCAGCTTCAAATCCAACAAGGAAATCAAAGCAAAATACATCAAAGTCAAAGCCTACAACTTCGGTAAATTACCCGAATGGCATCAAGGTGCTGGAGGCGAGGCTTATATTTTTGTAGACGAAATTACAATTAAATAATCTCTGTGTCTCCTCTGTGAACGCTGTGTAAAATAGAAAAAAAACCATGAAAACAGCACTAATCCAAACGGCATTATCGTGGGAAAATCCCAGTGAAAACAGAAGTTTACTTCAAGAAAAGATAAACTCTATTTCGCAATATGTCGATATAATTATTTTGCCAGAAATGTTTACTTCTGGTTTCACCATGAATCCCGAAAAAGTCGCTGAAACCATGCAAGGCGAAACGATTTCTTGGTTAAAAAATTTGGCTAGAAGTAAAAATTGCGCCATAACGGGTAGTTTAGTTATTCAAGAAAACGGAAAGTATTTTAACCGCTTGGTTTTTGTTTTTCCGTCAGGAGAAATTCAACATTATGACAAAAGACATTTATTCACGTTAGCCGGCGAAGATAAAGTGTATACAGCTGGTTCTGATAAATTAATTGTAAAGTATAAAGGATTTAATATTTGTCCGCTTATTTGTTACGATTTGCGCTTTCCTGTTTTTGCAAGAAATGTAGAAGATTATGATGTATTGGTATATGTAGCCAATTGGCCAAAACCACGTGTTAACGCTTGGGATATTTTACTAAAAGCACGCGCTGTAGAAAACATGAGTTATGTTATTGGTGTGAATCGAATAGGTTCAGACAATAATAATTTGGAATATACAGGTCATTCACAAGTAGTCGATTTTCTTGGAAATTACATTCAGGAACCACAAGAAAACGAAGGTATTTTTATTGTGGAATTTGATAAAGAGAAATTGAATGAAACCCGACAAAAATTACCGTTTTTAAACGATAAAGATAGTTTTGAAATAAAAATTTAGTTTAAGCTTTTTGGTTAAAATACCAATGCACCGCCTAGCTCCTTCGCTAAAAAAGCCCACAGGGCTATTTTTTAATGCTCGGCCCACCCACATCAAAAGGCTGTTCCACATCCCAATTTGCCCTGACATCAATTTCTTTCGGGAAATAAATTACTTCCTCGCTTAATCGTTTTTCTAAATAACTTCCTGGTGTCCAAAGGCCATCTATGTCGTCATCATAAATCAATCGCAGGGTAAATTTTGCAGGTTCTACTAAATTAAAATTTATTGTTGTTTCTTTTTCGGAATAATGGGTTGCTAGTATTTTTCCATCTTTATCTGTTAATTCTACAATTACAGGAAATCGTTTTACTTTTTCTAAAACAACTTTTAAATTTCCATAATCTGTTGTGTTTTGAGTTGTAAACGAATATTTTAAAGTATCATTTCTGTTTTCATAATAATCGGTAAAAGCGCCTGGAAAAACAGTAATGGCATATTTTTCCAAAGGTTGTCTCTCAAAATCAAAAACCAATTGTTGGTTCCACTCCTCATAATTGGTTTTAAATTTAACATTTGAGGAATCTTTGCTAATAATCTTGATTTTAGAATTGTCAATATTAACTAAGGGGGTGGAAGAATTAATAATAAATTTTTCTCTAAAAGGCAAAACACCACCTCGTTGCATCGAAAAACTCATGGTGTCATTTTTCTGATCTTTTAGTTTCAAAACAAAACTTGTATTCTTTTTATATTTTAAAACTGTAATGGCAATCGAATCGTTTTTTATAGGCTTAAACCAAATTTGTAACGAATCTTTTTTTGGTAATTTAGTTATCTTAAACGGAATGGCTTCATTACCTTTTCTAACTTCATATTTTACATCTTTTAAATCACCTTCATATCCAAGAGTAGCTCTATTTCCAGAAGATTGACTTGGTTTAAAGACATTAAAAGGAAGTCTTTCTTTAAACAATTCCAATTGGTATAACGTGTCATTCGGAACCGTAATATAATCTTTAATAAATCCAATTTTATCGCTTTTCGGATTGAATTTATTGTTTTTATTTTCGTCTTTTAATGCAATCAATCGGTATTTTCCTTGCTTTAAATTTTCTAATGTTACTATAGTCAAACTGTCTAATGAATTCGTTATGTACTTCGGCGTTTCCTTATAAATAGTAGAATCATTGTACTTTTCATTCACTTCATACAACAAAAACGAAATAAATTTGTCCATTTTTTTCTCCAATGCATCTTTAAAAGTTGCTTTTAAAGCCAATGAATCGATGTAATTTCCTGTCGAAAAAACATATTTAAATTGCCCCAAAGCGTTGCCTTCATTATTGTCTTCAATACTTTGCCCAAAATTAAAACTATAGGTAGTATTCGGCTGCAAACTGTCTTTTAACTTAATGGTAATGAATTTACTAGCATTTATAGGTAAAATTTCTGGAGTTCTTTTCATAGGAGGTGAAACAATCAGCTGTTTACCAACATTCTTAAGTTTTATATACTCATTAAAATACAATTTTATCTCTTTTCCCTTAAAGTTTACAGTACCATTTTTAGGCAAACTACTACGTAAAATCGGAGCCAATGTATCTTTAGAACCGCCAGTAATAGTACCTCTTTTAGCGCAACCAATTACAGAAAGCACCAAAATTAACAGCAAACATTTAAATAAAGTGTGTGACATGTACAACAAATTTCAAGTCACAAAATAACAATTATATTTAGTGGAAACGAAATCTTTTATTATTTTATTGGGAGCTGATACCTGCTTTCCATTCCAGTCTTATTTCAACATGGCTTTTTTCTATGATTAAAAAGTAACTTTCTTTTAAATTCAAGAAAAAATAGCCATGTTCTCATAAGTATTTCCATTGCACACGGGTGAAGCGAATTGACCGAATACAAAATCAAAATTATTATATCATGAGGTAATCAGGGCTAAAGAATCCGTTAAAACAGATGAAATTACATCTTACTGCGTCATTGCCATACAAACAATACTTACTTTCGCATCCGGAATTTTAAGCAAAGCCCTCGAACAAACCTCCAATGTAGCACCTGTGGTAATAATATCATCAATCAATAAGAAATGCTTGCCAATCATGGCTTCATCATAAACCACATCAAAAACAGCGGTATTTAATTCCGATCGTTTCAACAACGATTTTTTGGTTTGCGTTTTAGAATACACTTTTCGAACCAAAACACTGTCGTTATATGGAATATCCAAACTTTTCGACAACGATTTTCCAAAAGTTGTAACTTGATTGTAACCGCGTTGGTTTAACTTTTTAGGATGCAAAGGAACCGGAATAATGCAATCAATTTGTTTTATTTGCGCAACGTTTTTTAATTCTTCCGCATACCATAATCCAATCATTTCGCCAATTTCTTCATGTCCTTTGTATTTCAATTTGTGAATCATCTCTTGAACGATTCCCTTTTTCTGAAAATGAAATAAAGCCGCACCAAATTCAATAGGAATTCTTCCGTAAAATTTTGAAATCGCTTCGTTTTTTGGATTGTTATGAAAATTGGTAAGTGGAATCTCGTGGCGACAAACGGTACAAAGTACCATTTCATCAGTTAGTAAAAAGGAATTACAACCACAGCAAACTCTAGGGAAAAACAAATTAATTAGGCTTTGAAACATGATAGATGGCTTAGATAACGATAAAATTAAATAAAAAAACAATTCATTTCAATATTTAGTTTCACTTTTTATATTTTTGCACCATTATGGCAAAACAAGAAGATTTATTTAAGAATGTAGTTTCGCATGCAAAAGAATACGGATTTATTTTTCCGTCAAGCGAAATATACGACGGACTAAGTGCAGTATACGATTACGCACAAAACGGAGTTGAATTAAAGAAAAACATCCGCGAATACTGGTGGAAAGCGATGGTTCAAATGCACGAAAACATTGTCGGCCTCGACGCCGCGATTTTGATGCATCCAACAACATGGAAAGCTTCTGGTCACGTTGATGCCTTTAACGATCCATTAATTGATAACAAAGATTCGAAAAAAAGATACCGCGCCGACGTTTTAATTGAGGATTACGCCGAAAAATTAAACCTGAAAGCCAAAAAAGAAATTGAAAAAGCACGCGAGCGTTTCGGCGCTTCATTTGACGAAGAGCAATACAAAACGACCAATCCACGGGTAATGGAATACCTATCGAAAGAAAGAGAAATCCTTGAAAGAATGGGACGTTCACTAGGTGCTGGCGATTTGGAAGAAATAAAAGCGTTAATCGAAGAATTGGAAATTGCCGATCCGGAAACGGGTTCAAGAAACTGGACAGAAGTGCGTCAGTTTAACTTGATGTTCGGAACCAAATTAGGGGCTTCCGCTGATACCGCAATGGATTTATACCTTCGTCCGGAAACGGCACAGGGAATTTTCGTCAATTTCTTAAACGTACAAAAATCGGGGAGAATGAAAATTCCATTTGGAATTGCACAAACTGGTAAAGCGTTTCGAAATGAAATCGTTGCACGACAATTCATTTTCCGTATGCGCGAATTCGAACAAATGGAAATGCAATTCTTTGTAAAACCCGGCGAAGAAATGAAATGGTACGAATACTGGAAAGATACACGATTAAAATGGCATTTATCACTCGGATTAGGAAAAGAGAACTACCGTTTTCACGATCATGAAAAATTAGCACATTACGCGAATGCTGCCGCAGATATCGAATTCAATTTCCCTTTCGGATTCAAGGAATTAGAAGGAATTCATTCAAGAACCGACTTCGATTTGAAAGCACACGAACAATACTCTGGTAAAAAAATGCAGTATTTTGATACAGATGAGAACAAAAATTACACACCGTATGTGGTAGAAACTTCGGTTGGTTTAGACAGAATGTTCTTAGCTGTTTTTGCAACTGCCTTGCAGGAAGAAACCTTAGAAGACGGTTCTACAAGAACTGTTCTTCGATTGCCATCTGTGTTAGCACCTACAAAAGCAGCGGTTTTACCATTAGTAAAAAAAGATGGTTTGCCAGACGTAGCTCAAAAAATCATCGACGATTTGAAATGGGACTTCACAGTAGCTTACGATGAAAAAGATGCAGTTGGTCGCCGTTACAGACGTCAGGATGCTTTAGGAACGCCATTCTGTATTACAGTAGATCATCAGACATTAGAAGATCAAACCGTAACGATTCGCCATCGTGATTCAATGAAACAAGACCGCGTTAAAATTGCTGATTTAAAAGGAATTATTAATGATGAGGTTTCAATGAGGAATTGGTTATTGCGAACTAAATAGATTGCAATTCAAATAAAAAAAAGCCGCAGATTCACTGATTATATTTTAAATCAGCGAATCTGCGGCTTTTTATCCCAACTCTAACTAATCTTGAGCCTTAAACTGAATTTCTGTCAACAAAAAACCTTTTACTTTTTCCCACGTTTTTTCGTTTATCGAATAAGAAATGTTATTTCCGATGTCTTTTCCTTTAATTAATTTCACGCGTTTTAATTCAGATAAGTGTTTTGAAACGGTAGATTGTGCCAAAGGCAAAACTTCTAAAAAATCGCCACAAACACATGATTTTGATTGCAACAATAGTTGTATAATTTTCAGTCGAGCTGGATTTCCTAATGCTTTTAAAATATCGGCTGTTTCATTGATTTTAAAGGCAAAACCAAAAGTTTTTGTAATTCCCATATCGCTATAATATCATACTTTATTTAAATTAAAAAATTGGATTCATTCTTTGATTCCATATGCAATTAAGTAGCAGCTACTTTTTATCAATTACGTTTATCAAAAAATCAAATCGATACAAATCTACTAAAAGTTTGTAATAGTAAATAAAAGAAGTAAAAATTGCGCTGAATATAAAAGATAAACTAATTAAAATCAATTATATAGCTGAATAATATTTAGGTGCAATATCGCAATATAGTAATAACTAAAATGTAATGGCTATGTACAGTAAACAAATCAAATGGACTTTTTTATAAATTAGAAAAGTGAAAAAATAAAGGTAAAATCAAATAGTAATTGTTAATTACTTCTTCAGTTTTTTATCAAAAATTGTCTGAAAAGGTTAATTATAAAGGCATTTTCGAAAAAATGTGTGTCATTCATCGGCTTAATTCCCCATACATCTAATAGTTGAAAACTTGTAATTCAGAAAGAGGAATCATCAAATTTATTAAAGTATTTTAGACTCGGAATAACGATTTTTTAATTATTATTTCATTTAGTCCCCAAGACTATCGTATAATAAACTTAATTATCTGATGCTTGCCTCAATCAAACAGGGAAGTATTGAATAAGATAACTTTTATTATCATTGATGACAATCAAAACAATGTTTTGAAAACAAAAGCAGTTGCTGAAAGTTTCCAAGGCCTTGAATTTGTTGCTTCTGCTGCCAACTATGATGATGGATTGGATTGTGTTTTAGAATACAAACCTGACATCGTTTTTTTAGGAATAAATCCAGAAAATAAATCGTCAGACATTTCATTGCGATTAATTAATGAATTATATCGTTTTTTACCTCAAATTCCTAGAATAATTGTTACTGCTCTCAATGAGAATTTAGCTTACGAAGCCATAAAATACGGTGTTTTTGATTATTTAGTTCAGCCAATTCAACAGAAAGACATTCGCAAAACAATCGCCCGTTTAAACAGAGATTTAAATAGCGACACGTCTTTAACTTCCAATATTCTTTTCGAAGAAAAAGTAATTCAGCAAATCATCGATGCTCCGGAGGAAAATTATGCTGAAGAAGAAGAGATAGATATTCCACAAAACAAAACCGAAATCAGCGAAGATATTCCAGAAAAAATCGAAGATGAGGCAATTACAGTGGAAAATAAGTCAGAAAAAACGAATTTATCAGCAATCGAAGCCCATCATGAAGTTACATTTACTAACGGAAATTCCGCCACTAAACCACTTATTATTTGCGTAAAATCGTATGGCGATTATCGATATATCCATGCGACGGATATCTGTTATCTCCAAGCCGATAACAATTCAACCGATATACATCTGAGTTCTGGCGAAATGATTACCGCTTTTAAAACGCTTAAACACTTTGAAGGCGTAATGAAATATCCTTTTGTGCGAATCCACAATAGTTATATCGTCAACATCGATTTTGTATCACGTATTCACACTGGTAATGCGGTTTGTCATATAAAAGACACCACTACAAAACTCCCGTTTTCCAAATCCTACAAAGAAAACATTGACGCTATTATTGCTACTATTGCTTCCGGAAATTATTTAGAAATTTAGTGCGTTTTTTGTTTTTGAAATAAATTTTCATAGTTTCACATTATGGAAAACAAATCAGTAAACATTCTAATGGTTGATGATCATACGCCTATTATTGAAGGATACAAATCAATTTTGTCCTATAATAAGTCGGGGTTTTCCATAATCACAAAAGAAGCAAATGACTGTGAATCAGCATACAAAATAATAACAAATCCGAGTAATGCTATTCTTTTTGATTTGGTTTTTATTGATGTTACGTTGCCGCCATTTATCGAAAAAAATATTCACTCCGGAGAAGATTTGGTTCCCTTTATAAAAGAAAATTTACCAAATGCAAAGATTGTTATTCTTACTTCACACACCGAATCGTTGGTTTTATTTCGCATTCTAGACAACTGTAAACCAGATGGTTTATTGGTGAAAAGTGATTTTTCATCCGAAGAGTTTTTAGTTGTTTTTGATACTATTTTGAGCGGCGAAAAGTACTACAGTAAAACCGTTTTAAAACACAGTAAAGACGTTTTAGAAAATCGTAAATTTTTAGATCATTACAACATTCAAATCATCATTTTGCTTTCTCAAGGCATTAAAACAAAGAACCTTCACGAACATTTGCATCTTTCTGTAAGTGCTATCGATAAAAGAAAAGCGGTAATAAAAATATTTTTCGGCATCGAAAAAGGAACCGATGAAGACATACTTCGCGAAGCCAGAAAACAAGGATTCATTTAAAACATTTTCTTATCAAGTATTTTTTTTGGCGTTCCCCGATAGATAAAAATAAGTTGATAAACGTAGTTTTTACAAATCGGGGCCGGGCTTTTCGCTACAATCTTTTTTGCTCCGCCAGTTCGCTTCGCTCGTGCCGTTCCTCAAAAAGGATTTCCACTGCAATCCCTAACGCAAACCTGTTTTTAAATAAAAAATATACAGAAAAACTGTAATTTTTATTTTATACACTTCTTTAATTTTACTTCAATAACAAAATAAAATATATAATCCTGCCAATTTGTTTTCGACGACACAAACCAGGATTGCAATAATTAAAAATTATGAAAAACTTTTCATTTGGCGCTATAGTCATACTTCTTTTATTTGGTACAAATTCCCTTAGCCAAACCACAATAAAAGAACAATTAAAGACCTTAGAACAAAGCGTCGCTGCCACAAAACCAAACACGTATGTCTTTAACGTTGAAAGACAAAAAAGTGTGAGTATCTATGATTCTATAGGATTAAAAGCCTGTCAATGTTTAGATTCTTTAATCGCATTTGTTGCAACCCAAAAGCAAATGGCTGCTGCCACTTTCGATCTTAATGTAAAACCCTATCTAGAAAAAAAGCTACTCGAAAGGAATATGGAAACACTTGATTTCTCTGATGAAGAAGACCTTATATATGAAAGTTTTATAAACGTATTGAATTATAACAATGCTATACCTACTGTACAATTATATGAAGATTTCATTGTAAAAAATTACAAAAATCAGGTGCTAATGTCAAATATCTTAACGGTTCTATCCTATATCAAACATACTTGTTTTTATTTATCGAATGAAGTTAGTGATCCGACTTTTAAATATACTATCCATTGTTTTAGAGAAGATGTATTATCATATAACGTTTTCAATTGGAAGGTTTTTGCGATACATCCAGGTGCAATGTTAATTTGGTCGATAGCAGCTTGTGCCTGGGATGCTAAATTTGAAAAGTAAAAATGTACAGAAAAACTGTAATTTTTATTGTAACCGACTTTTTAAATTTACCAAATCATAATAAAAAGTTTTTAAAATAGAAACATAGCCGAATACACGCCAAAATTTGAATTTCGATTTCATCTAGCGCTATGTTTCTATTTGTTATCTTAAAATACTTAAAAATGAAAACAAGTAACAACAATAGAATTCAAATTTTAGAATTTTTGCCACTTATTTTAATAGTCATTTATAAAATGGCAATTCAAACCAATGCAAGTATAAATCATCAAGATAAAATGATTGTGATGTATGTTTTTATTGCCATTTCTACAGTAGTGTTTGGCTATTTATTAATGAGAGACAAAAACACAAATGCTAAAAGTATTGTAAGTATTGTTATACTAGTTTCCTTAATAATAGTTTCTTGTTTTCTTTTTTACTATAAAAAATAAAGTAGTTAAAATTATATATTTATAGCTGTAAAAAATTGTTGAAAGTGATAACATATAAACACAATGATTAAAACTTCGAAATATTTCTTTTTGATTCTGACACTAATGTTTTTTAGTTGCAACAAAAAAGCCAACTCAAACTTAGATGAAGCCAACAACGATTCGATTGCTAAATATTTGAAATTGGCGGGGAATGATTCGTTGGCTTTTCCGCTTCGTGATAAATACAATCAGAAGGCATTTTCGTTGATTGATTTGGGAAGGAATGATACGGTGGTGAGATGGTATTTATGTCAAGCGGCTATTAATTTTAGTATAACAAAAAATAAATCACAGTATTATAAAATAAGTAAACTACATTTTAATAAATCAAAGGAAGCAAAAGATACTCTTAATTTAGCAAGGTATTATAGGTATCGAGGGGGTTATTTTAAAAATAATACCAAACAGTTTGATAGTATGTTTTATTATTATACTAAAGCTGAAAAATTTTATAAAAGAACAGTTGATTATGAAGGATTATCAAGAGTTTACTTATTTAAAGGACATGCTCAATTTAATATTGATGACTATTTAGGCGCTGAACTTTCAACTAATCAAGCGTTTAATATTATAAAAAAAAGAAAAGAAGATAGATTTACATATAGCGTGTTAAATCAATTGGGTAACATTGCCCACAATTTAAGACATTATAATCATGCTATTAAGTTTCATGAAGAATCATTAAAATTAGCGAAAAGATTAAACTTGTCTGCAAGATTATATAACATGGATTTTATTAAAACTAGTTTAAATAATATTGGAAATTCTTATAAGGAGCAAAAAAAATATAGAAAGGCAATATATTATTTTGAGAAAGCTCTTTCAGATAAGAAAGAAATTAATGAAGATATATTAACTTATGCTTATTTATTTACGAATATTGGTTATTCAAAAATGCAATTAAAAGAATATTCTCAATTACCAAATTTATTTGAAAAAGCTATAAAAATTTATGATAGTTTAGATATTAAAAATGAGT
This sequence comes from Bifidobacterium breve, assembly GCA_943323545.2. GTDB lineage: Bacteria > Bacteroidota > Bacteroidia > Flavobacteriales > Flavobacteriaceae > Flavobacterium. The sequence continues at coordinate 31,182 of CALPIE020000001.1, forward strand.
GTTCTTTGAGTTATGTGTATTTATCTGATTATTATTTTAGAATAAAAGACACTTCAAAAGCCATTTCCTATTCTGAAAAAGCATTACAAATTGCTAAAGAGTCAAAAGCACCTTATTACTATTTAATTGCATTAAGTCATGCTGGTTTTGTAAATAAATCAAAAGCTTCAAAATATATCAAAGAATACCACGAAAAGAATGATAGCATTCAATTTGAACAACGAAAAGTTCGCAATCAATTCTATAAAATCCAACTTGAAACCGATGAAATTACCCAAGAAAAAGAGGCCGCAATAAAACAAAAGTGGGTGCTTTCCTCAACAATAGCGGGAATTCTGCTTATCGTAATATTGCTATTTATAATTCACAGACAACGCGCCAAACAAAAGGAGCTACAATTATTGCAGCTACAGCAAAAAGGCAATGAAGAAATTTACCATCTTATGCTCAACCAACAAGCAAAAGTAGAGGAAGCGCGCCAAATAGAAAAAAAACGCATCGCTTTAGAACTCCACGACGGAATTATGAACAAATTAGCCAGTACCCGACTCAATTTGTTTGTACTGTCTAAGAAAAATGATCCAGAAACCATCAATAAATGCTTGACTTATATTGAAGACATTCATCATATCGAAAACGAAATACGTAATGTGTCACACGAGCTAAATCAGGAACTCTTTACCGAAAAAGACAGTTTTAAAACACTTTTAAAGCAGTTTGTTGCCGAACAAAACAGTCATTTGAAAACCAATTACGAACTTCAAATAGATAAAAACATCAATTGGGAGTTGATTTCTAGCGAAATAAAAATGCATTTGTACCGCATTATTCAAGAAGCTATAAACAATAGTAACAAACATGCAAAAGCTACAAAAGTGATTATTTGTATTACTATGGATGAAAACCAACTTTGTATGTCGATAACAGACAACGGAATTGGTTTCGATTCCCAAAAAACAAAAGAAGGCATTGGGTTATTAAACATACAACAACGCATTCACTCTTTAAACGGAACGCTTTCTATCGAATCAAAAGTAAAAAAGGGTACAGTTATTTATTTAAAAATCCCATTTTAATTCCTTAATCAAACTTTTATACTTAAAGGATTCATTGATTTTGTTCTATTGAGTCTGTAGGTTTCTACTACTTCTTCATTCACAACTCCAAGATTATCTACAACAATCATCGACCAACTACACTTTTATTAAATAATTTATTTTTAAAATGTTGATTTTCAATATTTTAAGTTTATGAATTTTCTTTTTATACTCCGAAAAACCACTTGGTTTTATAAATTGTTCATTCACCCTAATTTGCTATTCATTCACTCACAAACGGCGTTCATCTACCATATACACTATAAAGTATATCAATAGAACTCCAATGCTATAGTAGATTTGTCGAGTAAAAGCCTCAAAGAGTTGATGGCAAATCAAATGGCTTTTCTAAAATTAAAGTATAACAAAAAATATAAAACTTAGAAATTATGAAAAAATCGTTATTAATAATCGGATTGTTCTCTTTAATGATGGTGTTGACATCATTTACGTCTCCTAATGAGACTGGAGGGAATAAAACAATAGGTGAATTTACAACAGGTGGTAATAAAACAGTAGGTGAATTTACAACTGGAGGTAATAAAACAATAGGTGAATTTACAACTGGAGGTAATAAAACAATAGGTGAGTTTACATACGAAACAGGTGGAAATAAAACTATAGGAGAATAATAAATTTAATTTTTTATATAATTGAAAAGCTGTTGTATTTACAACAGCTTTTTTTTTGTCAAAAAAACACTATTTTTGAAAAAAAATAAAATTTTTGAGAAAATATAATTTCATATTAATATTTTTTTTCTTATTCGGATGTAAAGAAAATAAGAAACAAATAAAAATATTAAATGTTACACATGATAGCATTTCATATTTTCTTGATAGGGCAAATAGAAATTTAGAAAAAGATATCAATAAAAGTTATGTTTTTTATAAAAAAGCTTTAAAATATTCTGATGAAATTACAAATGATTCCCTTAGTAGAGATTGTCTTTTTAAAATAAATTATGGCTTTTATAAACTAAAAAAGTGGGAAGATTTTAAAGAATCCTCTAAAATCTTACTAGAATATTCAATAGAAAGTAAAGATACTTTCCATATTGCACAAGTATACAGATATAAAGGTAATTATTATAAAAACACATCTTTAAATGATAGTGCTTTTTATTATTATATAAAAGCTGAAAAATTATTTGATAAAATCAATGATAAAATCAATTTAGCAAATATTTTAACTAATAAAAGTGTTGTTCAATACAATACTGGAAATTATAATAGTGCAGATAAAACATTAACCCAATCATATTTTTTATTAAAAAATTCAGAAGATAAAAATAAATTTTTTGAATGTTTAATCATGATGGGTGTAATTTCAAATGAAACAAAAAATTATGAACAGGCAATTGAATATTACAATAAAGCATTAACAATTGTTAGGGAAAATAAAATAAAAACATCAATATTTGAAGAAGCTACGACATTAAATAATTTAGGTTATAATTATCAAAAAATTGAGAATTATAATGAAGCAATAAAAAATTATAATTTAGCTTTAAAAGATAAAGAATTGGAAAATTCTTTGCCAGATTTATATAGCCTTCTAATTGATAATCTTGCATATTCTAAATTTAAAATTAGAGACTTTAACAACATTCCAGATTTATTTTATAAAGGCTTAAGAATTAGAGAAAAAATAAATTCACCAACATTAATTATTTTAAGTAAAATACATTTATCGGAGTATTATTTTGATAAAAAAGATTTAATATTATCTAAAAAGTTTGCAAATGAAGCTTTAAGACTATCTAAAGAAACTAAAAACACAAGAGATGTTTTAGCATCTTTAAAACAGGCTTCTAATGTTGATGCTGTTAATTCTTCAAAATTATCTAAGGATTATATTCGAATTAGTGACAGTATTAATGAAGTTGAAAGAAAGTCACAAGAAAAATTTGCCCGTCTTGAACTCGAAACGGAAGAAATTAAAGAGGAAAATACTCAACTATCTCAAAAAAATAGGACAATTCTAAATTACTTTATTAGCGCAATAATAATTGGAGGATTTTTATTTTTTGCGAGAACACAGCGATCACGATCAAGAGAATTAACACTCAAACAATCCCAACAACAAGCCAATGAAGAAATATACCGACTTATCATTTCCCACCAAAATCAGCTTGAAGAAGGTAGAGATTTAGAAAAAAAACGACTCTCAAAAGAATTACACGACGGGGTTCTTGGCCGTTTGTTTGGACTTCGTCTCAACCTAGACGGTTTAAACAATAGCGATGATGAAATTTCAAAGCAACAACGATTGGATTATCTTAACGAGCTGCAACTTATAGAGCAAGATCTTCGCGATATTTCGCATGAGTTAAACAGAGAGAACTTGGTGTTAATAAATAACTTCGTTGCCATCATCAATAACTTATTAGAACAACAAGCTAAAATAAATCCTGCCAAAATAAAAGCGATTATAGCTGACGATATCGATTGGGAAATATTGCCCAACACTGCTAAAATTAATTTGTACCGAATTCTACAAGAAGCGCTGCAAAATATTAATAAACACGCTGAAGCTAAGAATATTTTAATCCATTTTAGAAAAGATAAAAAAGGGAATTTGCTCTTTAATATTGAAGACGATGGGAAAGGTTATGATTTGAATAGCAAAAAAAGCAAAGGAATCGGAATGAAAAATATAGTGTCGAGAACACAACAATGTAATGGAATTATAGATATTAAATCGGAAATAGGAAAAGGTTCAAAAATTATTATTACTTTTCCACTCGAAAATAAAACCATAAAAGTTTAACAACAATGCCCCACCAAAATATTAAAGTCTTAATCGTAGATGATCATCCTTTTATCATTCAAGGATATGAAAATGTGATTAATAGATTTCCTAATAAAAAAATAGAATTCACTATTTCAAAAGCAGTCGATTGCAAATCGGGTTACGAAATCATAATGAATGACAACGGAGAAACTTTCGATATTGCTTTTTTAGACGTCAGTATGCCTGTTTATTTAGAAAAAGACATTCATACCGGAGAAGATTTAGCCAAATTACTTAACAAAGAAATGCCCGATTGTAAGATTGTTCTGCTAACAATGCACTCGGAAAGTTTGAAAGTCCAAAAAATAATAGATGAAATTAATCCACTTGGCTTAGTCATCAAAAACGATTTGACTTTTGATAATATGTTGTTGGCCATCGAAACGGTTATAAAAGGTGAAAAATATTACAGTGATGCAGTAATTAAATTTTTAAACCAACAACAAAAAGAAAAAATCTACGTCGATGTCATCGACAGACAAATTCTTCACTTTTTAAATAAAGGAATTCCAGCAGGAGATGTGGCTTTGTACATTCCAATTTCATCCAGTTCGGTAAAAACCAGAATTGAAAATATGAAAGAACTTATAGGAAAAACCGAATATACCGATAAAGAATTAGTTGCTGAAGCTAAAGAAAACGGAATGATGTTAAAATAGGATCGAACGTCAAAAAACAGTCTGGCAGACTGTTTTAGTGAAGGGGCCAGACGGCGCAAGGGCACAATCCTCTTAATGGAGAGGATTTTTTCTTATTCTTCCAAAGCATCCCAGCCTCTAGCTTTCAAAGGAATTTTAGTATTCGCTCTCGTAATTAAATGACAACCTTCACTTTCCTGAACCATATGACCAATTACCGTAAAATTCGGATTGGCTTTTATCTTATCAAAATCTTCTAAAGCAATTGTAAACAATAATTCATAATCTTCACCACCGTTTATCGCGACAGTAGTTCCGTCAATATTGAATTCCTCACAAACATTTATAAACTGAGGATCAACTGGAATTTTCTCTTCAAATAGATTACAACCCACCTTACTTTGCTTGCAAATATGAATAATTTCAGAAGACAATCCATCAGAAATATCTATCATTGAAGTTGGTTTTACTTCTAGTTTTTCTAATAAAAGTCTAATATCATGACGCGCTTCTGGTTTTAATTGGCGCTCAATTAAATAAGTGTATGCATCCAAATCAGGTTGGTTATTTGGGTTCACTTGAAACACTTGTTTCTCTCTTTCTAATACCTGTAATCCCATGTATGCCGAACCTAAATCACCAGTTACCACCAATAAATCGTTTTCTTTAGCTCCATTTCTGTATACAATTTCATCTTCATTTGCTTCACCAATCGCTGTGATTGAAATTATTAACCCTTTTTGGGATGAAGTTGTGTCGCCACCAATTACATCTACATTATAAAATTTAGCAGCGTGTGCAATTCCGTCAAATAATTCTTCTAAAGCTTCCAACGGAAATCGATTTGAAACCGCCACCGAAACTGTAATTTGTGAAGGCTTGGCATTCATTGCACAAATATCAGATACATTTACAACCACTGCTTTGTAACCCAAGTGGCGCAAAGGCATATACGACAAATCAAAATGAACGCCTTCGATTAATAAATCGGTAGAAACGAGTACTTTTTTAGCTGCAAAATCCAAAACAGCAGCATCATCGCCTATACTTTTTAAAGTGGAAGCTTGTTTTACATCAAATCTTTTTGTCAAATGGTCAATCAAACCAAATTCACCCAATTGTGAAAGTGAAGTACGTTGCGGATTTTTATCTTCTATCATGTCGCAAAGGTACGAAGGTTTTTTGTTTGCTACAAAGTCGCTATGACGCTTAGTTTTTTTATCTTTATTAATTCAATCTAAATTTTTTAAAAATGCATTTATGAAAAATCACCAAATTATAACATTAACTATAAATCCATCTTTGGATAAGAGCACGCATTTCAAAGGATTAATTCCCGAACAAAAAATGCGATGTGAAGTACCACGATATGATGCGGGTGGTGGTGGAATTAATGTGTCTAAGGCCATTTCTAAATTGGGAGGGAGTTCTATTTGTGTGTTTACTTCTGGAGGTTCTTCAGGCGAAAAGTTAACAACTTTAATTGGGGAAGAAGGATTAGAATACATCACTATAAAAACTAAAAACTGGACAAGAGAAAATTTTATAGCTTTTGATACATCAACCAAATCACAGTACAGATTCGGATTTCCAGGCAACGAATTATCAATTGATGAACAAGATAAAATTAAAGCAACTATAAAAGAACTAAAATCAGAGTATTTAATTTTAAGCGGGAGTTTGAACAATGGATTAGCATCTAATTTCTATCAAGAAATAGCTGAAATTGCAAAAGCATCAGGAACAAAAGTAATAGTTGACACTTCTGGAGAAGCATTGCGGAAAGTTTTAGAAACAGGGGTCTATTTAATTAAACCAAATATTGGAGAACTAGCAAAATTAATTGGTGTAGAGCGACTGGAATTGCCCGAAGTAGAAAAAGCCGCAAAAAAATTAATTGAAAACGGAAGCGCCGAAATTATAGTCGTATCACTCGGAGCCGATGGTGCAATTTTAGTTGCCAAAGACGAAACTCATTTTGTAAAAGCACCTAAAGTTGAAAAGAAAAGTACAGTTGGTGCGGGCGATAGCATGGTAGGTGGAATGGTTTGGGCTTTATCACAAAATAAAACACTAAAAGAAGTTTTACAATTTGGTGTTTGCTGCGGAACTGCTGCCACAATGAACGAAGGAACGCAACTTTTTAAGGTCGAAGATGTCCAAAAACTATTTAAAGAAATGCAAAAATAAACCCAACAACGTAAGTCATCGGGTTTTTCTTTGTTCTTTTTTCTTTGTTCTTTTTTCTCATACTAATCATTCAACTTCAATACCGCCATAAAAGCTTCTTGCGGAATCTCAACATTTCCTACCAAACGCATTCGCTTTTTCCCTTTTTTCTGTTTTTCAAGAAGTTTTCTTTTTCGAGAAATATCACCGCCATAACATTTAGCAGTAACATCTTTACGTAACGCTTTTATCGTTTCACGTGCAATGATTTTTGCGCCAATAGCAGCTTGAATCGGAATATCAAATTGTTGTCTCGGAATTAATTCACGTAATTTCTCACACATTTTTTTACCTATATTATAGGCATTACTTTCGTGAATCAGAGCAGAAAGTGCATCTACAGATTGTCCATTCAATAATACATCCAGTTTCACTAATTTCGAAGCTCTCATTCCAATTGGAGAATAATCAAACGACGCATATCCTTTAGAAACCGTTTTCAATCGGTCGTAAAAATCGAATACAATTTCTGCCAAAGGCATGTCGAAATTCAATTCGACTCTTTCGGTAGTTAAATACGTTTGATTCGTAATAACACCCCGCTTTTCAATACACAAACTCATTACATTTCCAACATAATCAGATTTGGTAATGATGGTTGCTTTGATGAAAGGTTCTTCCACTCGGTCTAATCGTGAGGGTTCAGGTAAGTCGGAAGGATTGTTTACCACAATACCAACTTCAGGCTCTTTTTTAGTATAAGCCAAGTAAGAAACGTTAGGAACCGTAGTAATAACAGTCATGTCATACTCACGTTCTAATCGTTCTTGTATAATTTCCAAATGCAGCATTCCTAAGAATCCACATCGGAAACCAAATCCCAATGCTGCCGAACTTTCTGGTAAAAATACCAACGAAGCATCGTTCAATTGGAGTTTTTCCATCGACGAACGCAAATCTTCATAATCATCAGTGTCAACAGGATAAATTCCGGCAAAAACCATAGGTTTAACATCCTCAAATCCCTTAATCATATTGGTAGTTGGCGTTTTCGCATCGGTAATCGTATCTCCAACTTTAACTTCTTTCGCTTCTTTAATTCCGGAAATTAAATAACCAACATCACCAGTAGATATAACATCTTTTGGCACTTGGTTCAACTTCAATGTTCCTACTTCGTCAGCAAAATATTCATTGCCGGTTGCCATGAATTTGATTTTTTGCCCTTTTCTGATTTCGCCATTTTTTACTCTAAAAATAACTTCAATTCCACGAAACGGATTGTAATGTGAATCGAAAATTAAAGCTTGTAATGGTTCGTCTTTAACCCCTTTTGGTGGTGGAATTTTTTCAATAATCGCAGCCAATATATTTTCAACACCAAAACCAGTTTTTCCAGAAGCGTGAATAATATCTTCCAATTTGCATCCCAATAAATCGATAATATCATCGCTCACTTCTTCAGGATTGGCACTTGGCAAATCGACTTTATTCAACACCGGAATAATTTCCAAATCATTTTCCAAAGCCAAATACAAATTAGAAATCGTTTGTGCTTGTATACTTTGCGCTGCATCAACAATCAAAAGCGCTCCTTCACACGCGGCAATCGAACGTGAAACTTCATAACTAAAATCAACGTGTCCCGGCGTATCAATAAGGTTTAAAATATAATCTTCCCCTTTGTAATTGTACTCCATTTGAATAGCGTGACTTTTTATGGTAATACCACGTTCCCGCTCTAAGTCCATGTTGTCAAGCAATTGTGCTTTTTCTTCACGAGCGGTTACGGTTTGTGTGGTGCCAAGAAGTCGGTCGGCAAGTGTACTTTTTCCGTGGTCAATGTGTGCAATAATGCAAAAATTTCTAATATGCTTCATTTTCTTTTTCTGACAATTTTATTGGCGTTCCCCTGCGGGTTGGGCTTTTCGCTATATCTTTTGTTTGCTTACGCCTGTTCGCTATCGCTCGAGTCGTTACTCTTCACAAAAGGATACCGCTGCAATCCCTAACGCAATCTACCTAATAATAAGGAATTAATCGGCAAATATACGCTAAAGTTACAAGTTCAAAAGAGATACACCTAAAATAATTAGGTGCTTTTCAATTAAAAATAAAATACGCTATTTATCGTATTTCAATAATTGTTAAACGTCCTTAGTTTAGCGCTTCATTCGTATAATCAAAAAAAAAGACAAAAGTAAAAAATCAACTTACTTGTGAGTGTAAGAAAAAAAAGTAAATTTGTTCAAACAAACCTTAAAATTTTTAACAATGAAAAAAGTAGTAGTAGCATTAGTCTTTTTTGCATCGTCAATGATGATAGCACAAAAAATGGAAGTTGAAAAAGGCGATTTTGCTTTTTTAAATGGTCAAACAACTGTTAATGTTGAATTTGATTACAGTAAATTAACGTTAATGAAAGAAAACAAAACCGAAGCACAATACATTTCTGAAAGAGCCGCTGATTTAAACGAAAAAAACAAAGGAGTTGGCGATGTTTGGAAGAAAAAATGGGAAGGTGCGAAAACAGCCATTTGGAATCCAAAATTTTTAGAGTTGGTAAATATTGTTTTAGCAAAAAAAGATAAAAACCTAAGTTTTCAAGAAGATTTGACTTCTGCAAAATACACTTTGATTGTTCAGGCTACATGGATTTTCCCAGGTTGGGATGCCATGGTGATGAAACAACCAGCAAAAGTTTCAACTACTTTGAAGTTCGTTGAAACAGCAAACAGATCAAATGTCGTTTTAGAGATATCAACTAAAGAAGCTCCTGGTGACCAATGGGGAAATAACTTCAGTAACGAATCAAGAATTGGTGAAGGTTTCGCCAAAACAGGAAAATCACTAGCAGGTTATATTATAAAAAACACAAAATAACATTTGCCTAAATATAATTAAAAACCTTAGTCTAACTAAGGTTTTTTTGTTTTCTAATTTAAAAAAAATACATTTGTTTCATGAAAAAACAGTTATTTTTTATGACATTATTTTTTATGTCGTCACTACTTTATAGCCAACGGTTTGATATTTTATCAGGAGATTTAAAAAATGTAAAGGGAATTACCGAATACCATTGTACTTTCGATTATAAAGACATGCAAGTCAACGGATTTGAATCGGAGGCCGCGTTTCTCAAAGAAAAAATAGCCAAAAGGCAAAAGTATGATGATGGTAAAGATTTAAAAGGTAAAGCCGTTCAATTTGAAAAAGATTGGTTTGAAGATCGTTTTAATAAATACGAACCTGCTTATATCAATTATTTCAACGCACGCCTTGAAAAAGAAAAGGTAAAAGCGGTTATAAATCCAGCAGCCAAATATACCATGAATGTGAAAACAACGTGGATTTATCCCGGTTATGAATTGGCACAAGTAGAACCCGCAAAAATAAGTGCTATTATCACTATTTTTGAAACTGCCAATCCTTCCAATGTGCTATTGGCTATCGAATTCGACAAATCAATAGGAATTGTGAAAGATTACCGAAAACAAGGCGATCGAATAGTTGGAGCTTATGAAAAATTAGCCAAAAACATTACGTTACAAATGAAACGATTTCTATAAAAAAAACCTTAGCTATATGCTAAGGTTTTTTTGTGCTTCTTTTTCGCTATTGATCATATAGGCCATGTTCTTGACCACATTGTCGTGTTTTTTTACAAACGGATTCGTTTCATCCCAAACATAGCCTGCTAAAACAGCACATATTTTTTCTTTCACATCTGGATTTTCAGGTTGGTGAAAAAATAAGGTTTGTAAATTTCCAGTGTACCATTCTTTTACATAGGTAGTAAAAACACCAATACCTCTTCGCATGTAGCCTGTAAATTCGGTTTCCCAATCTACTGCTATTCCTTGAGATTCTTTGATGTATAATTTTGCAGCCAACATACCCGATTCGGTAGCAAATGCTACTCCTGATGAAAATACAGGATCTAAAAATTCAGAACTGTTTCCCGTTAAAGCAAAACCATCACCATACATTCTTTTTACCGAACGCGAGTAATTTTCTAATTTCACAGGTTCAAAGTTAAAAGGAACATCTCCAAATCGTTTGATGTAGTACTCAGATAAATTTACGGCATTGTTCAAGGCCTCTCGAGTATCATTATTTTCAGAAAGTGCATTGATAAAATGCGTAGGTCCAACAACACCCAAACTTGTATTTCCATTCGAAAAAGGAATAACCCACAACCAAACTTCGGTCTCTAAAATATCAAAAGAAATTAGTGTTCCCTCTTCGCCAGCTGGTCGGTTTACGTCTACAACATGGGTAAATATAGCCGAATGGGGGTCTAATTTTGAAGGCGTATCTAAATCTAAAAGTCGCGGTAAAACCCTTCCGTAACCGCTTGAATCAATTACAAAATTGGCATGGACTTCTTTTAAGTTTCCATTCACATCTTTTATTACAGTAATCGATTTTTTACCTTCAAAAGAAATCGAAACCACTTCCGATTCAAATTCCAAATCAATGCCTTTACGAATTACTTCTTGAGCCATAGTATTGTCAAAATCAGCTCTTGGCACTTGCCACGTCCAATCCCAACCCTCACCATATTTTTTACTAAAATCAAAAATGCAAATTTCTTCTCCTCGAATAAAACGGGCACCTAACTTCTTTTCAAAATTCATGGCATCTAATGATTCAAACAAACCAGCTTCTGCAAAGTGGTCCATTACACGAGGAATAAGGCTTTCTCCTACTACAAGTCTCGGAAATTTGGTCTTTTCTACAATCTTCACTTTCACATTATTATTATGAAGGTAAGAGGCCGAAACACATCCTGAAGGACCAGCTCCAATTACCAAAACATCAACAAACTCCTTTAACATATTCTTTTTTTTGTGATTAATATACTACATTTGCCACCTCAAATTAACTACAATTTATTTTAATAAAAAAACTAAATTTGTAAAAAACGAAAAGGTTGAATGAAAACTATAAATGAATATTTAAGTTTAAAAGAATTCGAATCCATAATTTTTGAAAACGAAAAAATCGACATAAGTGAAGCGGTACTGAGAAGAGTCAAAAGAAGTTTTAATTTTTTAAATGAATTTTCGAAAAATAAGGTTATCTATGGCGTCAATACGGGATTTGGTCCCATGGCGCAATACCGCATTAAGGAAGAAGACCGGTTGCAGTTGCAATACAACCTGATCAGGAGCCATTCGTCTGGAACTGGAAAACCGTTGGAACCACAGTTAGTTAAAGCTGCTATTCTCGCTCGACTCAATACACTTTCATTGGGGTATTCGGGTGTACATCCTTCACTTATCCATCTCATGAAAGAACTCATCAACCGAGACATCACACCACTCATTTTTGAACATGGCGGTGTTGGCGCATCAGGAGATTTGGTACAATTGGCGCATTTGGCACTGGTACTCATTGGCGAAGGCGAAGTGTTTTATAAAGGCGAAAGAAAAGCCACATCAACTGTTTTTGCAATTGAAGGATTGGAGCCTGTCCAAGTGGAAATCCGAGAAGGTTTGGCACTTATGAATGGCACCTCGGTCATGACAGGAATTGGTGTAGTAAATGTTTACAAAGCAAACAAACTTGCTGATTGGTCCATCAAGCTTTCATGTGCAATCAATGAAATCGTGAAAGCATACGACGATCATTTGTCTGAAGAATTGAACCATGCAAAACGCCATAAAGGGCAACGTGAAGTGGCCAAAAGAATGCGCGAGAATTTAGCCGACAGTTCGTTAATACGAAAAAGAGAAGACCATTTGTATAATGGTGAAAATACAGAAGACATTTTCAAGGAAAAAGTCCAGGAATATTACTCCTTACGCTGTGTTCCCCAAATTTTAGGTCCGATTTTGGAAACCATAAACAATACCGCTTCGATTTTGGAGGACGAATTCAATTCGGCCAACGATAATCCGATCATTGATGTGGAAAATCGACACGTTTACCACGGGGGTAATTTTCATGGTGATTATATTGCACTTGAAATGGACAAACTCAAAATTGCCGTTACCAAATTAACAATGCTTGCCGAACGCCAGCTGAATTATTTGCTGAATTCAAAAATCAACGAAATGTTACCTCCTTTTGTAAATCTGGGAACTCTCGGATTTAATTTCGGAATGCAGGGCGTGCAATTTACGGCAACATCCACAACTGCCGAAAATCAAATGTTATCCAATCCAATGTACATCCATAGCATACCAAACAACAATGACAATCAAGACATTGTAAGTATGGGAACTAACGCTGCTGTGATTACAGCCAAAGTAATTGAAAATGCTTTTGAAGTGTTGAGTATCGAATTGATAACCATTGTACAGGCTATAGATTATTTAAAGCAAAAAGAAGCTGTTTCATCGGTTACCAAAAAAATGTATGATGATGTTAGAGCCATTATTCCTACTTTTAAGGAAGATCAAGTGATGTATCCGTACATTCAAAAAGTGAAAAATTACCTTATTGAAAATTAATCATAAATCAATAAAATCATGAAAAAACTATTCTTTCTAATGGTGTTGTTTTCTCAATTTGTGAACTCTCAAGAGTTGGCATTGGTAAAAAAAGACGGAAAGTTTGGCTACATTTCTAAAACGGGAGATTTTGCAATTCAATCCAAATTTAAAGTGGCTAAAAATTTTTCTGAAGGTTTAGCAGCTGTAGAAGAAAATGAACGATGGGGTTTTATCAATTCAAAAGGCGATTGGGCTATTCCAGCTACTTTTAATGAAGTGAAATATTTTAATAGTGGATTTTGCGTGGTTTTAAAAGATAAAAAATGGTTTTACATTAATAAAAAAGGAGAGACAGTAACTTCTCCCGATACCGAAAAAGTATTTGATTTTGAAGATGGAATTGCTTTTATTAAACAAAACGATAAAATTGGTTTGATCAATACTAAAATGGCTGTTGTAGTAGAACCTAAATACGAAGTAATTAAATCGTTTGAAAACGGTTTTGCTCGAGTTAGAAATAATGATCGTTGGGGAATTATTGACAATACAGGAAAAGTGATAGTCGATATTATCTACGACGAAATCGGAAACTATTTCAAAAACACAACTTGGGCAAAAAGTGGAACTGCTTTTGGTTTGGTCATCGCCGGAAAATTTAAAGCCATCGATGGAGTTGATAAAATATGGGATTTTCATACACAAGATCTTACCTATGCTAAAAAAAATGATAAAATTGGTTTTATCGACTTAAAAGGAAATTGGGCTATCGAACCAAAATTTGATAAAGCCAGAGCCTTTGTAAAAAATTTAGCGCCAGTTTACGTTGGTAAAAAATGGGGTTACGTTAATTTGCAAGGGAAAATGATTATCGATCCAACCTATGAAGATGCAGAAATTTTCAGCAAAGAAGGTTTGGCACCAGTAAAAGATAAAAAATGGGGCTTTATAAATGAGTCAGGTAAAATGGTCATTCCTACACAATACGATATTTCGGCTGGCGGTGTTTTTGCACTTTTTAAAGACGACGAAAAAGGTTTTGTAAACGGTTTAGCACGTGTTAAAAACGAAAAGAAATGGGGTTTTTTAAAGACCGACGGACAAGTTTTAGGTGCTCAATGGTTTGAGAATGCCGAATTGTTTCAGAAATAAAAAATAAGTAATTTATCGTATTGCACCGTTATTTTCAAAAGTGTTTTTTTGAATTAAAAAGGGAACTTTTCCAAGCATTCGCAACACGAAATAAATCAATAATCCAATAGTTATGAAATATGCATTGGTTACAGGAGGTTCAAGAGGAATCGGAAGTGCGATTTGTAAAAAATTAGCAGTAGATACCGACTATCATATTTTAATTAATTACCAATTCAATAGTGAAGCTGCCGAACAAACAAAAAGTGAAGTTATGGCTCTTGGTGCTTCAGCCGAAATCATTCAGTTTAACGTGGCTGATTTTGAAGAGGTAAAGTCGGCATTAACAAAATGGCAAGAAGCCAATCCAGAAGCGATTGTAGAAGTAATTGTAAACAACGCCGGAATCACACGCGACGGACTTTTTATGTGGATGACTCCCGAAGATTGGAGCAATGTAGTAAACACCAGTTTGAACGGGTTTTTCAACGTAACCAATTTCTTCATCCAAAAAATGTTACGAAATAAATACGGCCGCATCGTGAATATGGTATCTGTTTCAGGAGTGAAAGGAACAGCTGGTCAAACTAATTATTCGGCTGCAAAAGGAGCTGTTGTAGCAGCCACCAAAGCATTAGCACAAGAAGTTGCTAAACGAAATATAACGGTAAACGCTGTAGCTCCTGGTTTTATCAAAACCGATATGACCAATCAATTAGACGAAAAAGAATTAATTAAAATGGTTCCAGTTAATCGTTTTGGAGAAGCCGAAGAAGTAGCCGATTTAGTGAGTTTTCTGGTGTCAAGAAAAGCAAGCTATATTACAGGCGAAATCATCAATATTAATGGAGGAATTTATTCCTAATAAAAAATTGTAGATAATGAATAATAGAGTTGTCATTACCGGAATGGGAATTTATTCTTGTATAGGAACTTCATTAGACGAAGTGAAAGAATCATTATATAATGGTAAATCTGGTATTACAATTGACCCAGAGCGCAAAGAATTCGGATTTCAATCGGCATTAACAGGAATGGTTCCGAAGCCAGATTTAAAAGAATTGCTCAACAGAAGACAAAGAATAAGCGTAGGAGAAGAAACCGAGTACGCCTATATGGCAACAATTGAAGCATTAAAAAAAGCCAATATTGACGACACTTTTTTCGACGAAAATGAAGTCGGAATAATGTATGGAAACGACAGTGTTTCTAAAGCAATCATCGAAGCTACAGATATAATAAGAGACAAAAAAGATACTTCTCTAATAGGTTCAGGAGCCATTTTCAAATCGATGAACTCAACTGTCACAATGAATCTTTCTACAATTTTTAAGTTAAGAGGGATTAATCTTACTATAAGCGCAGCTTGTGCTAGCGGTTCACATTCTATCGGATTGGCTTATTTTTTAATAAAAAGCGGATTTCAAAAAATGATTATTTGTGGTGGAGCACAAGAAATTAATAAATATGCCATGAGTAGTTTTGATGGATTAGGTGTTTTTTCTCCAAGAGAATATGAGCCCTCAAAAGCATCAAGACCTTTCGATTCAGCTCGCGACGGATTGGTGCCAAGTGGTGGAGGTGCCACTTTAATATTAGAAAGTTACGAGTCAGCTAAAGAAAGAGGCGCTACTATAATTGCTGAGGTTGTTGGTTACGGATTTTCTTCTAATGGCGGCCATATTTCTACGCCTAATGTTGAAGGCCCAGCAACTGCAATGAAGCGTGCATTAAACGAAGCAAATGTAAAACCAAATGAAATAGATTATATAAATGCACATGCTACTTCAACCCCTGTTGGAGACTCAAATGAAGCAAAAGCTATTTTTGAAGTTTTTGGAGAAAGCAATCCGTATGTAAGCTCTACTAAGTCAATGACAGGACATGAGTGTTGGATGGCTGGCGCCAGTGAAGTGATATATTCGATACTTATGATGCAAAATGATTTTATCGCACCAAATATCAATTTAGAAAACCCAGATGAAGATTCTGCAAAATTAAATTTGGTTAAAACTACGTTAAATAAAAAAATTGATATATTTTTGTCGAATTCCTTTGGATTTGGCGGAACAAATTCCGCATTAGTTATTAAAAAGTTTAAAGAATGATGAGTAAAGACGAAATAATTGAGAGAATGATTGACTTCATGGTTGATGAATTTGAAGTTGATGCCGAGACCATCCAACCAGAAGCTAATTTAAAGGACACCCTTGGATTAGACAGTTTGGATTATGTTGATTTGGTAGTTTCTATCGACGCTAATTTCGGCGTAAAATTGGTAGAAGCTGATTTTGTTGGAATTGCATCATTCCAAAGTTTTTACGACTTGATTGAAAACAAGCTCAAACTTAAAGTTGCCTAATGGCAAAATGGGATGGCAAATCAAGAGGAACGGTATTAGGATATAGAATTTTCGTTTTTTTTATAAAAAAGGCGGGAATAAAAACCGCATACTTTATTCTATATTTTGTTGCCGCTTATTACTTTCTTTTTCTTAAAAAGAGCAATCGTGCCATTTTTTATTACTTCCACAAACGCTTGGGTTATTCGTATTTCAAATCGAAAAGAATGGTTTATAAAAGCTATTACACTTTTGGACAAACCATTTTGGATAAAGTTTCGATTGCTGCAGGAATGCGTAATAAATTCACCTACGAATTTGACGGAGTAGAAAAATTAATAAAATTATTAGAAGCTAAAAAAGGAGGCGTACTCATTAGCGCTCACATAGGAAATTTCGAAATAGCCGAACATTTTTTTAGCGAAATAGATGTCGATTTTCAGATTAATCTAGTTACCACCGATTCAGAACATTCGGCAATTAAAAATTATCTCGAAAAGATTTCAAAAAAATCAACAATAAAATTTATTTTTATTAAAGACGATTTATCTCATATTTTTGAGATAAACGCCGCTTTGGCTCGAAATGAATTGGTTTGTTTTACTGGAGACAGGTATTTTGAGGGAGTAAAATCATTGCAAGAAGTATTTCTCGGTGAAACTGCCAACTTCCCATCTGGTCCATTCCTTATTGCCTCTCGTTTAAAAGTCCCCGTGGTTTTTGTTTATGTAATGAAAGAACCTAACTTGCATTATCATTTGTATACACGAGAAGCTCACGTCACCCATCGCGACGAAAAAGCATTGCTAAAGGGCTACACAGAAAGTGTGGAATCGATGTTAAAAAAATACCCGCTACAATGGTTCAATTATTTCGATTTTTGGGACAAATTTAAAGAGTAAACAATAATTAAAACTATCATACACTTTCCAGTTATTTGTATTTTAGTCCAACACAAAAATAAGTATGGAAGAATTTGATGCAATAATTATTGGTTCAGGTGTTGGTGGCTTGGCGACTGCCATTTGTTTAGCGAGAGCTGGAAAAAAAGTAGTGGTTCTCGAACAACATTATGTGCCTGGCGGATGGAGCCATAGTTTTACGCTTAACGGACATCGTTTTAGTCCGGGAGTTCATTATGTTGGACTTATAGATGAAGGTGATTCGACAAATGAAATGTACCGAGGATTGGGAATTGCCAACGATATGGTTTTCTTCCGGATGAATCCAAATGGCTACGAGCATTGTTTAATCGATAAAGAAACTATTGATTTACCGGCTGGAATTGAAAACTTAAAAAAAGCGCTTACAACGCGTTTCCCTAAAGAAGAAAAGAACATCAATGAATACGTTTCTCTTGTAGAAAAAGTAAATTACGAATTACAACTCATGCCAAAATTGAAAGGTTGGTGGCAAAAAATAACGGTTCCTTTTAGAACCAAACATTTCGGAAAATTTACGCTTTTCCCACTCAAAAAAGTCATTGGCTGGCACATCAAAGATGAATTGCTGAAAACGGTTTTAAATATTCAATGTGGCGATCACGGATTATCACCCAACAGAGCTTGTTTCCCAGTGCATTGCTCTGTGATGAGTCACTATTTTAACGGCGGTTTTTATCCCATGGGCGGCGGTGGCGGTATAGTAAAAGCAATGACTAATGGTGTAAAAAGAAATGGTGGAGAAGTACGGGTAAAACAAGATGTCGAAAAAATCCTTATCGAAAATAATAAAGCAATCGGTGTACAACTGAAAGATGGTCAAAAACTGTTTGCTAAAACTATTGTTTCCAACGCCGATCCATCTATAACCTATTTGAATCTGGTCGGAAAAGAAAATTTAAGCAAAAAATTAATCGCCAAATTAGCCAAAACAAAATATTCAGTTACTTCCTTAATTTTGTTTCTAACTTTGGATATGGATGTCACACAACATGGCATCGATTCGGGAAACGTATGGATGTTAAAAGACGAAAATCTCGACGCTCATTTCGAAGATTTAATGGTTGGCGATATTGCCGGAGGAGAAGAATTTCCTGCACTTTTCATGAGTTGTACTACACTTAAAGATCCCGTTAGTTTTAATGGAAGGCATCACAACTTTGAAATTGTAACGTACATCAACTACGATAATTTACCACACTTTAGTAATGAAAATGACTACCATTCTGAAGACTACAAAGTATTCAAAGAAAAGGTGATTGCAAAGTTTTTGAACAATCTTGAAAAAATTATTCCAGGAGCGAAACAACATATTGTTCAAGCCGAACTAGGAACTCCGAAAACCAACGAATTTTACGTTAATTCAACAAAAGGGAATGTATATGGTACTGAGAAAACCTTGAGTCAAGTCGGGCCATTTTCCTTTAAAAATAAATCAGAAATCGAAAATTTATATCTTTGTGGCGCTAGCACACTGTCGCATGGTGTAGGCGGAGCGACACATTCTGGAGTTGCGGCAGCGTCCTTAATTTTAAATTGCGATAGATCCGACTTGTTAATTGAAGATGCCAATCAAAAAATCCGAATTTACGACGCTGAAGATCAAACCACTTGGCCCGATTGGGTTCATGTGAAACGATCGGATAAAGTCAGAAAATTTAAAGAAATACAAACGAATTCCTAAAAATTTCAATTAAATTTGAAATTCAAAAATCTTTATATCAAATCGCTAACAATAAAATAGTTTTTGTAAAAAAACCTACTATAAAAGCGATTCCAAATGACCAATAAAGAGCAATAAAAATATTCTTATGAAAAGCGTTCTGGTTATTTATTATTCGCAATCGGGACAACTCGAATCTATTGCAAGAAACATTGCCAAACCATTAGTAAATTCTGATGAAATTCAAGTTACTTTTCACGAAATTCTATTAGAAAAACCATTCCCATTTCCATGGAATAAAGAAGCATTTTTTGATGCTTTTCCGGAATCGTTTTTACAAATTCCGACACAAATAAAACCAATCCCACAGCACATTCTAAACACTAAATATGATTTGATTTTATTACATTATCAAGTTTGGTATTTATCGCCATCCATCCCTATAAATTCCTTTTTAAAATCGCCTGAAGCGAAAACAATTATAGAAAATACACCAGTAATAACTATTAATGGCTCTCGAAACATGTGGGTAATGGCACAGGAAAAAGTAAAAATGTTGTTACAGAATAACAATGCAAAATTGGTAGGAAATATTGCTTTAGTAGATAGAGCGCCGAATCTAATAAGCGTAATAACGATTGTAGAATGGATGTTTTCGGGTGTGAAAAAGAACTATTTAGGTATTTTTCCATTGCCTGGCGTTTCCAAAAAAGACATCAACGAAGCATCAAAATTCGGAGAAGTGATTCAATTCAATTTGATTAATAATTCTTTAGAAAAACTACAATTGCAGCTAGTTAATATAGGAGCAGTTAGAATAAGCTCTTACTTGGTTAAAGTGGATAAAACTGCAAATAAGATTTTTTCTAAATGGTCCAACTTTATAATAACAAAGAAAAAATCAAGAAAAAATTGGCTAAAAATGTTTAATCTTTATTTGTTGCTCGCAATTTGGTTAATTTCGCCAATTGTATATATATTGCACGTTTTTATGTATCCTCTTAAGAAAAATAAAATAAAACGAGAAGCCCAATATTATCAAGGGGTTTAGAAGATTAAACAGAAATATGTTTGAAGTATTTATAACAAAAACCGGAAAATATTTACCTAATGAAGCCATTTTTAATGATGAAATGGAAGATTATTTGGGACTTATTAATGAAACAACATCAAAAGCAAGAAGGATAATCCTAAGAAATAACAAAATTGTTAGTCGCTACTATGCGATTGATAAAAAAGGAAATAGCACACATAATAACGCCGAATTAACCAAAAATGCCATCGAACAATTGTACGACGAAAGTTTTACAGCTCAAGATATGGAATTGCTTTCGTGTGGAACTTCTACACCAGATAATTTACTCCCTTCCCACGCTGCAATGGTGCATGGATTATTGAAAAATAAATCAGTCGAACTAAATTCTTCTTCTGGAGTATGTTGCGCAGGTATGAATTCTCTTAAATTTGGCTATTTATCTATAAAAGCTGGAAATACTAAAAACGCAGTTTGCACAGGCTCAGACAAAATTTCTAGTTGGTTAATGTCAGACAAATACGAACAAGAAATTGTCAATTTAAAAAATTTAGAAGAACAACCCATCGTGGCTTTCAAAAAAGATTTTTTACGTTGGATGCTGTCCGATGGAGCAGGCGCTTTTTTATTAGAAAATAAACCTAAAGGGCCAATTTCTCTTAGAATAGATTGGATGGAAGCTTATTCTTATGCCTATGAAATTGAAGCTTGTATGTATGCAGGCGGAGATAAATTAGAAAATGGCGATATCAAACCTTGGAGCGATTACCATCCAGATCAATGGTTAAAAGAATCCATTTTTGCAATCAAACAAGACGTAAAATTATTAGACGCATTTATTTTAAATAAAGGTGCTGAGAGTATGACCGACGCTTTAAATAAAAATGGAATCACTTCCGACCAAATCGATTATTTTTTACCACATGTTTCTTCTCACTTTTTTGTGGAAGGCCTAAAAAAAGCATTTCACAAAAAAGGAATTGATATCCCAAATGAAAAATGGTTTATGAACTTGGCACGAGTTGGAAACGTTGGAGCGGCATCAATTTACCTTGCTTTAGATGAATTGATGACTTCCGGAAAATTAAAAAAAGGCGATAAAATTTTATTATCAGTTCCTGAAAGCGGAAGATTTTCTTATGCCTACGCTTATTTAACTGTTTGTTAAAAAGTATGGAAACAACAATCCCAATCTTTGATACCTCGTTTGTTGAAAATTTAATTCCACAAAAATTTCCTTTTGTAATGGTGGATAAAATGTATGCATATACTGAAACTTCAATTGTATCAGGTTTAAAAATCAAAAACAATAATATTTTTTTTAGAGATGAAAATTTGGCGGAATCGGGATTAATTGAACACATGGCGCAATCAGTTGCTTTACACACAGGTTATCAGTTTTTTTTAAAGAATGAACAAGCGCCGACTGGATATATTGGTTCAATCAAGGAAATTGAAATCAAAAAACTTCCGAAACTAAACGATGAAATTATTACAACAGTATCTATTCTTCATGAGTTTGGCGGAATAACATTGGTTGATATTGTTACCAAACTTAATGATATTGAAATTGCTGCAGGTCAGATGAAAACAATTTTAGCTAAATAAAAATGGATAAAACCATCGATATTAAACATTTTTTACCGCATCAACCGCCGATGTTGATGGTTGATAAATTTATTGATATTGATGATCAACAAGTTGAAACCATTTTTGAAATAAAAGCGGATAATATTTTTGTTAATAATGAAGCATTTGCAGAAGTCGGATTGGTAGAAAACGCAGCTCAAACTTGTTCTTCAATTGTGGCACAGAGTTATTTCCTCGACGAAAATCACCAACAAAAAAACAATGTAAATGTTATCGGATTTATTAGCGCTATTAAATCTGTAAAAATTCACTCGTTACCTAAAGTTGGAGCTACAATAACTACTAAAGCGAATTTAATATCCAAATTTATTACCGACGACTACAGTTTGTGTACGTTAACTTGTAAAACATATAATAATCAAGCTATAATTTTAGAAGGTGAAATTAATTTGTTTATTCAAGAAGTCAAAAAGGGTTGCAACAGCTAAATAATATACTTTACTTTTAAATCGGAAATCAAATGAAAAAAGAGGAAGTACCGCAAGACAAAAGCAACCTTTCAAAAAGCAGCATTAAAGAATTGATTTATGCTACCGACGAAAATGGTAATTATACAACTGCACTCAGCTCAGGTTGGGAACCAAAAACCATAGCACTTTCAAACTCTATTGATGAAATTAACGAGCGAATCGCTTTCGCCAAGCTGCAAGTTACCATCGGAGAAGTGAGTCCGATTGTTTATTTTATGGAAGTAAACAAAATGGATGTTGGCATTCTTGCAAGTTATGTAGGTAAATGGAAATGGCAAGTCAAAAGACATTTCAAACCTAATGTTTTCAAAAAATTAAACGATACAATGCTTAAGAAATACGCCGATGCATTTAACATATCAGTAGTAGCATTAAGAAATTATAATCCCCAATAATGGAAACCAAATTCACACATCACCAATCGGCGCATTGCGAAAATGGTGTAGCTTCCAATTTGTTAAAGCACAATGGTTTGAAAATAAGTGAGCCGATGGTTTTCGGAATTGGCTCCGGACTATTCTTTGTTTACTTACCCTTTTTAAAAGTCAATTTTGCGCCTGCAATAAGTTACCGCCCGATGCCCGGAATTATCTTTAATCGATTGGCGAAACGTCTTGGTTTGAAAATTAAAAGAATTAAATTTTCCAACGAAAGCAGTGCCGTAAAAGCATTGGATGAGAATTTAAAAAATAATATTCCAACCGGTTTGCAAGTCGGCGTTTTTAACTTAACGTATTTTCCAGATGAATATCGTTTTCATTTCAATGCCCATAATTTAGTCGTTTACGGAAAAACCGATACCCACTATCTTATCAGTGACCCTGTTATGGAAAACGCAACCACATTAACACACGCCGAACTCAATAAAGTGCGTTTTGCTAAAGGTGCTTTTGCGCCAAGAGGGCAGATGTATTATCCAATTCATATTCCAGAACATATCGATTTGAAGAAAGCAATTCTTAAAGGAATAAAAAATACATGTCGCGATATGTTGGCTCCAGCACCCATTATCGGAGTTCGCGGAATTCGATTAGTGGCTAGAATGATAAAAAAATGGCCAGCCAAACACGGAACTAAAAAAGCCAATCATTACCTGGCTCAAATTGTCAGAATGCAAGAAGAAATTGGAACGGGTGGTGGTGGATTCCGATTTATATATGCTGCTTTTTTACAAGAAGCGGCAGTCATTTTAGGAAATGAAAAACTTAAAGAATTGGCCGCCGAAATGACGATTATCGGAGATGCATGGCGCGATTTTGCTGTCAATGCCTCTCGAATATATAAAAATAGAAGCACACAAGAAGACGCTTACAATACTGTTGCCGATGAATTGTTGGCAATTGCCGACAAAGAAGAAGCATTTTTCAAAAAATTAAAATTGGCGATTAGCTAAATTATTTGCAACCCATTATCCAAATACAATCCTTATCTAAAAAGTACAAAGATGCTGATGCGTTTTCATTGAACGATTTAACTTTGACCATAAACGAAGGTCAGATTTTCGGCTTACTCGGACCAAATGGCGCGGGGAAAACAACGCTTATTTCGATGTTATGCGGCTTGATAAAACCAACATCTGGAAGTTTTACGATTAACAATTTGATGTATGCTGACAATGCCTTGGAAATCAAAAAAACAATTGGTGTTGTGCCACAAGAATACGCCTTATATCCAACCTTAACCGCCAAAGAAAACCTGCTTTATTTTGGAAGTATGTACGGTTTGAAGGGCAAAGAACTCAAAAACAAAGTAAATCAATCGCTCGATTTTTTAGGGTTGTTAAAGTTTGCAGACAAACGGGTTGAAACCTTTTCAGGAGGAATGAAGCGCAGAGTAAATTTGATTGCTGGTATTCTACACAATCCAAAAGTGCTTTTTTTAGACGAACCAACTGTAGGTGTCGACGTGCAATCTAAAAATGCCATTATCGATTACCTGAAGCAATTGAATACTTCAGGAACCACTATCATTTATACATCGCATCATTTATCAGAAGCAGAGGATTTTTGTACCGATATTGCCATCATCGACAGAGGAACTATTTACGCTAAAGGAACACCAAAAGAACTAATTTCGAATACACCAAATGCCCGAAATTTAGAAGATGTTTTCATAGCATTAACAGGAAAAGAACTGCGCGATGATGTATAAATTAGCCATGTCGATTTACAAAGAATTTTTGCTGCTGAAACGCGATTTCGGTGGCGTTATCATTCTTTTTGTGATGCCGTTGGTTTTGATTATTGCAGTTACTTTAATTCAAGACAGTACGTTTAAAAAAGTGAGTGATGTCAAAATTCCAATATTAATTGTCGATAATGATAAAGGCAAAGTGTCGCAATCAGTGATGGAAAACCTTCATAAAGCGGATGCATTCTTAATAATTAATCAGATAGACAATCTTTCTATTACAGAGATTCAGGCAAAAGAAGCAGTGTTTAAAGGGAAATACCAATTGGCTATTGTCATTCCTGAAAATTTGAGTTCCGATTTGCAAACGAAAATCGAACAAAACGTCAACAAAATAGTGAGTAGCTTTTCAGAACCAGACACCACCAAAACCAATTCTCCAAAAGCAATTTACCAAAAGGAAGTCAAATTGTATTTTGATCCTGCCGTGCAATTGAATTTTAAAAACGCCGTCATGAGTTCGATTGACAAGATGATTTCTCAAATCGAAACCCAATCGATTTATACTTCTTTCCAAGAACAATTAGGCGAAAATGTAGCTGCTTTTGAACAAGAGAGTTTTATCAAGTTTAAAGAAATTGCACCGAAAATAAACGATGAAGAAATCATTCCTAATTCTGCACAACACAACGTTCCGGCGTGGACACTTTTTGCAGTATTTTTTATAGTTATTCCGCTTTCCATTAATATTGTAAAAGAAAAAAGTCAAGGAACTTTTGTGCGATTACGAACCAATCCAGTTCCTAATACAATAGTTTTAGCAGGAAAAACGGTGATGTATAGCTTCATTTGTATGGTTCAATTTTACATGATGATTTTGGTTGCGGTTTTTGTATTTCCAAAAATTGGATTACCAGCACTTAACATCGAAGGTAATTTAATTTTAATGAGTATAGTGGCACTTTTTTCTGGATTAGCAGCCATCGGTTTCGGAATATTAATCGGTACAATCGCCAAAACACAAGAACAATCCGCACCATTTGGTGCTACCGCCACTATCGTTTTAGCGGCAGTTGGTGGCGTTTGGGTTCCGGTTTTTGCGATGTCGAAAACCATGCAACTCATCGCGCATTGTTCACCTATGAATTGGGGATTAAATGCATTTTATGATGTACTTTTGCGCAATGGGACCATCATTGATGTCGTTCCCGAATTAAGTTTATTATTTCTATTTTTTATAATCACATCAACTCTAGCCATTATATATGATAAGAAGAAAAGAGCAGTTTAATGAAGTCCCCGCATTGACCGTTTCAAAAGATATCCGTGTACGTTTTAACGAAACCGATCCTTTGGGAATTGTGTGGCATGGAATCTACATCACTTATTTTGAAGATGGTCGTGAAGCTTTTGGACGTGAACACGGTATTTCGTATCTCGATGTGCAGTCACACGGATTTACAACTCCAATTGTGAAATCCGTTTGTGAACACAAATTATCATTGCGCTATGGCGATGTAGCGCGAATTGAAACGACCATAATCGATTCGCCAGCCGCCAAAATGATTTTTAGATATACGATTTATGATACCAAAAATGAAGTGGCATGTACTGGTGAAACGGTACAAGTTTTTCTTGATAGCAACAATGATTTGATGTTAACCAATCCGCCATTTTATGAAGATTGGAAACGAAAAGTAGGATTGTTAAAATAAAATATGCTCAAAAAAATCTACATAACGCACACCAATTGCATCACTCCATTAGGGTTTGATGTGGCTGCGAATGTAGCAAACATTGTGAATGGTGTTAAGGGTATTCAAAAACACCAAGATTCGGCCTTACTAAAATTGCCTTTTTATGCAGCGATTGTAAATGATATTGATTTGGACATGGCTTTCGCCGAAATTACGCAGTCGGATTCGTACACCAAACTCGAAAAAATGATGATTTTGGCTTTGCATCCGATGGTTGAAAAAGCAAAAGTTAACGAACGAACAGCGTTTATTCTTTCTACAACAAAAGGGAATATTACCGCTTTAGAAAATCACAACAATCCTATTGAAGCCGCTCAATTGCATACCTTGGCTAAAAATGTGGCTGATTTTTTTGAATTTAAAACACAACCAATCGTAGTTTCAAATGCTTGTGTTTCGGGCCTATTAGCCGTTTCGGTTGCTAAAAGAATGATTCAAAGTGAGTTGTACGACAATGCATTTATTGTGGCAGGCGATTTAGTTTCGGAGTTTGTTTTGTCGGGTTTCAATTCGTTTCAAGCCATGAGTTATGCTCCTTGTAAACCATATTCTGCCAATCGAACAGGTGTAAATTTAGGCGAAGCCACTTCGGCAGTTTTAGTTACTTCTGTAAAAGAAAATGCTAAAGTTGAAATTGTAGGCGATGGTTCCATTAACGATGCCAATCACATATCAGGGCCGTCTCGAACTGGAGAAGGATTGTACCGAAGCATTCAAAGTGCAATGAACGAAGCCAACGTAAATTCAGAAGACATTGATTATATTTCGGCACACGGAACCGCAACTCCCTTTAATGATGAGATGGAAGCGATTGCGTTTAACCGATTGGGTTTGCAACACGCTCCTATAAACAGTTTAAAAGGATATTACGGCCACACTTTGGGCGCTTCGGGATTGCTCGAAACTGTCATCGGAATCGAATCAATGCTAAACAATACATTATTTGTTTCTCTAGGATTTGATGAAATGGGCGTAAGCGAACCAATCAATATTATACAGAAAAACGAAGAAAAAAACATACAGTATTTTCTCAAAACAGCATCAGGTTTTGGGGGTTGCAATTCCGCAGTAGTATTTAAAAAAGCGTTATCTAGTGGAAAATAAAAACTTCATACACTCTTTTTGTACCATCGAACAAAATAAAATTTGTTTAAATGGTAAAGTAGTTTTTGAAACCGAAGCCTCGCTTTTTAATGAATTTTCTAAAAAGGCTTACCATCATTTTAAAATAAATTATCCTAAATTTTTTAAGATGGACAATTTGAGTAAACTAGCTTTTATTGCTTCAGAACTCATTTTAAATCAAGTAGTTGAATCTGAAAAAGAAAACAACATTGCCTTGGTTTTTGCTAACAAATCATCGAGTTTAGATACTGACGTGAAGTACCAAGACTCGATTTCGGATGGAGAAAATTACTTTCCGAGTCCGGCCGTTTTCGTGTATACACTCCCCAATATTTGCCTCGGAGAAATAGCAATCAAAAACCAATTGAAAAGTGAAAATTCTTTCTTTATATTTGAAGCGTTCAATTCGGCATTTATGATGCAATATGCCAATGTGCTTTTTAACACAAAAAAGGCAGAAAAAGTACTTTGCGGTTGGGTCGAATATTATCAAGAAGATTACAAAGCTTACTTGTATTTGGTTACCAAAGAAGGAACAACAGAACACAACATAAACAACATAGTAACAGCATATACTAATTAAATATGGAAGCATTAAAGCAAGAATTAAAAGGGAAAATTATCGAAGTTTTAAATTTAGAAGACATCAGTGTAGCGGATATTAACGATAACGATCCATTGTTTGGTGACGGTTTAGGACTCGATTCTATAGACGCTTTGGAGCTTATCGTTTTATTGGATAAGGACTACGGAATCAAATTGGTCGATCCGAAAGAAGGGAAAACCATTTTCCAATCGATTGAGACAATGGCTAATTATATTACTGCTAATAGAACAAAATAATTTTGGATTGTTAGACTTCTTAGACCTTTTAGACTTCTTAGAAATGAAAGTTTAAAAGGTCTAAGAAGTCTAAAAATCTAAGAAGTCTAAGATAGTCTAACATGAACAAAGGTGTCGCCATAACCGGAATGGGAATTATTTCTGCTATCGGAAATTCGGTAGAAGAAAATTTCAATGCATTAATTAATGGTCAAAAAGCAATTACGACTATTGCTAATATTGACACCGTTCACAAAAATGTGATGATGGTTGGTGAAATTAAAAAAACTAACGACCAATTAGCACACGAACTTGGACTTTCGCCTGAAAATAATTTCTCAAGAACTGCGATGATTGGAGCAATTGCCGCCAAACAAGCGTTGGAGAATGCCGGAATTACTTCAATTAACGAATACAAAACGGGATTGATTTCTGCCTCGAGTGTGGGCGGAATGGACATGACCGAAAAATACTATTACGAATATTTCGAAAATCCAGACGTGGTGAAATACATCAGCGCACACGATGGAGGTGATGTGGCTCAAAAAATAGCAGAAGAATTAGGTTTAAAAGGATTGGTAACTACGATTAGTACCGCTTGTTCGTCGGCAGCCAATTCGATTATGTTGGGAGCGCGATTGATTCAATCGGGAAAATTAGATCGTGTAATTGTTGGAGGAACTGATGCTTTGGCGAAGTTTACCATCAACGGATTTAAAACGTTAATGATTTTATCCGACTCCTATAACACACCATTCGACAACGACCGTAAAGGATTAAACCTTGGTGAAGCTGCCGCTTATTTAGTGTTGGAATCAGACGAAATCGTAGCCAAAGAAAACAAAAAAGTACTCGCAAGAGTAGCGGGTTTTGGCAATGCGAATGATGCTTTTCACCAAACTGCTTCTTCCGAAAATGGCGACGGTGCTTTTTTAGCAATGGAAAAGGCATTTCAAGTTTCAGGTTTACAACCCAATCAAATCGATTATATCAACGTACACGGAACCGCAACTCCAAACAATGATTTGTCAGAAGGACGAGCCATTATTCGAATTTACGGTGAAGAAAACGTTCCCGATTTCAGTTCGACAAAACCGTATACGGGGCATACTTTAGCCGCAGCGGCAGCCATCGAAGCAGTTTATAGTGTGTTGGCAATTCAGAACAATGTGGTTTTTCCGAATTTGAATTTTAAAACACCAATGGCCGAATTCCATATGATTCCGCAAACGACATTAAAACATAAAAACATCGATCACGTATTGTCCAATTCTTTTGGATTTGGCGGCAATTGTTCGACCGTAATATTTTCAAGAAACTAATGAAGAAAACATACATCAATGGCGTAGGTTGTGTTTCGGCTCAAAAAACAATGGAAACTGTTTTTTTGGAAGAGGTAGTTTGTAATGAGAATGAAAATGTACTTCCGATACAAGTCCCAGTTTACAAAGATTTTATTTCTCCCGTTGCGATTCGTAGAATGGCAAAAGGTGTTAAAAACGGCATCGTAGCTTCGGCAACCGCTATGAAAGAAGCGAATGTTGAATCGTTGGATGCAATAATTACAGGAACCGGAATGGGTTGTATTGAAGATTCCGATAAGTTTTTGAAAGCATTAATCGATAATAACGAAGAATTCTTAACACCAACTTCGTTCATCCAATCGACGCACAATACCGTTGGTTCTCAAATCGCGTTGGGTTTGCAATGCAAAGCCTATAATTTTACGTATGTGAATGCAGCAGTTTCTTTTGAATCGGCAATTATGGATGCCAAAATGCAAATCGAAACCAACGAAGCTTCCACAATTCTAATTGGCGGTGTGGATGAAATGAGCGATTATACAGCCAAATTATTTCAATTAGCGGGTTTTATAAAAAAAGAAAGTGATGCCCCGTTTTCAGTTTTAGATTCGAAAACGACTGGAGCCGTTTACAGCGAAGGAGCGACTTTCTTTGTTTTGGAAGATAAAAAAACAACGTCTACGTATGCTGAAATTGTCGATGTTGCGATGATCAATCAATTGAATGTTGATGAAGTTGAAAACGAAATCCAAGCCTTTTTAAAATCCAATAATCTACAAGTTAGCGATATAGACGTTGTAGTTTTAGGATACAACGGCGATGTTAACTACGACAATTATTACAAGAATTTATCTGATAACATATTTGCCAACATACCGCAAGTCTACTACAAACATTTGAGTGGCGAATACAATACAGCTTCTGCGTTCGGGTTGTGGATTGGTTCGAAAATCATCAAAACGCAGCAAATTCCAGATGTGTTGAAAGTCAACAAGCTTGAAAAAGCAACGTATAAAAACATCCTTTTATACAATCAATACAAAGGAATCGACCATAGTTTTACCTTAATTTCTAAATGTTAAGTCACAGAAAAATAAATGTCATTTTTCTAACACTTGTTCTGTTGTTATTGGTTTTGAGTTTCTGGATAACAGTAAAGTGGTGGTATTTTTTAGTGCTTTTGAGTTTCCGGTTTCTATTTCTTTTAGTAGGTTCGTCTTTCATCCAACTCAATTATCATGTTAAAGCCTATTGTAAAAATCCAAATGAAAAAGAAAAGAAAATCGCATTGTCTTTTGATGACGGACCACATCCAATCACTTCACAAATTCTTACTTTACTAAAAGAATACAACGCCAAAGCTACTTTTTTCTGTATCGGTAAAAACATCGAACAACATCCCGAAATTCTCAAACAAATTTTTGAAGACGGACACGTTATTGGGAATCATTCATATTCCCATTCTCATTTTTTTGATTTTTATAGAAAAGACAGAATTGTCAAAGAATTACAAGATACAAATGCAGTCATTTACAATATAATTGGTAAGAAAGCCCGTTTTTTTAGACCACCATATGGCGTGACCAATCCTTCTATTGCCAAGGCTTTAAGCATTACCCAACACCAAGTTATTGGATGGAACATTCGCTCTATGGATGGCATTATTAAAAACGAGAAAATTATTTACAACCGAATTGCCAAACGTATAGCCCCAGGATCAGTTGTGCTTTTGCACGATACTTCTGCCACTACTGTTAGGGTTTTGGAACAGTTATTGTTATTTTTGCGCGCCAATAAATACGAAATTGTTGGCATTGAAGAATTATTAGACCTAAATGCCTATGAAAATTAGTAACTATTTATTGATTTTTTTGTTGACAAGCAAAAGTTTGTTTGTTGTTTCACAGGAACAAAAAATGTCGGAAAGCGAAATCACTTCATTCAAACAATCGGTGAATGCAGTCGCTAAAAAAATTACTACTATATCAAACGATTTTGTGCAATATAAACACATGGACTTTTTATCAAAAGACATTGAAACTTTAGGTAAAATGTATTTCAAAGAGCCAAATACTTTAAAATGGCAATACAAAAAACCCTACAATTATTCGATTGTATTTAAAAACGGTAAAATCTTAATTGATGATGAGGGTAAGAAAAGTTCTCACGATATTGGGAACAGTAAGATTTTCGGAAAAATAAACAAACTAATTGTGGGAAGCGTTAGCGGCAATATGTTCGATGACAAAGAATTTACCATTAGTTTTTTCAAAACCAAAACCAACAATATTACACGATTAATTCCGAAAGACGCAGCATTAAAAAAATACATCAAACAAATTGAACTGACTTTTGACAATGATGATTTTACGGTGATTCAAGTTAAACTAATTGAATCTTCAGATGATTTCACTCGAATCGTTCTTAAAAACAAGACTTTAAATGCAAAAATCGACGATTCTATTTTTACTAACTAGTTGCATTGCAGTTGTTTTTTTAGCTTCTTGTTCCTCGCTTAATTTGGTTCAAGACTATAATAAAGTTCCAATTGAAAATACAATTTTTCAAAATACGTATTTTGCCAATCCAGAAATCGATTACGTTTACAAAGCTAATATTACTGTTTATGGAAATGAATTAACGGGAATTTTTATCGCCAAAAAAATAAATGAAACAACACACAGGGTAGTTTTTACCACAGAATTTGGCAATAAGTTATTGGATTTCGAAATTTCAGAAAACGATTTTAAAATCAATTCCATTGTAGATGATTTGAATAGAAAAATACTCATCAACACTTTAAAAAACGATTTCAGATTACTGTTAAAAAACGATTTTTTGATTGCCGAAAAATACGAAAATGCTACAAATCGAGTTTATAAAAATAAAGATGGCAAAAATTTAAACTATCTTTTTAGCTCTAAAACAGATGAAAAATTGTACAAAATAGCCCAAGCATCAAAAACAAAAGAAAAAATAAATATAAGTTTTACATCAGAAAACAATATTTTTGCAGATACTATTATAATTCAACATTATAATCTAAAATTACGCATCGAGTTAAATTATTTTAAACAAAATTAAACCAGATAAAAATGAAAAAGATTTTAATTATTACCGCGTTAACTTTTTTCGGAATGACTCAAGCACAGGTAACTTTTAAACCAGGATTAAGAGGAGGTGTTAATTTCTCTCACTTTACAAAAGGAGATGATTCCAACAATTATTACTATGATAATAACGGAAACTATGTAAGCAGTCCAAATGGAGATAAATTTGAATCAAAAACCGATTTCTATCTAGGATTTTATGGTGCTTTACGCCTTACAAAATATTACACTTTACAACCTGAAGTGGATTATTCAAGACAAGGTTCGGTTTACAAAAACAATAACGGGTCTAACGAACAATTGGATGTTTCTTATTTGTCAATTGCGATTGCTAATAAATTTACTTTTTCGGATAAGTTTAACGTACATCTCGGACCGACAATAGACTTTGTCGTTGACGATAATTTTGATACAGACAATGAGGTTGATTTAGCTTTTTTTCTTGGAGCAGGATATAATTTCACTAAAAATTTTGGAATTGAAGCTAGAGTTAAAAAAGGGATTATTCCAGTTATTGACAGATATTATACAGGTTTTAATAACGATTACAGTAGCACTCACAGCAATGTTGTTTTTAGTATTGGAGCAACCTACACATTCGATTTAAAATAAAAATAATGTTATTAAAAGACTTTTACACCATAAAATCAATAGATAAAAAAGATGACCATAATTACGTGGTCATACTTTTTATAAATGAAAAGCACGATGTTTTTAAAGGACATTTCCCTGGAAATCCAATCATGCCAGGGGTTTGTATGATGCAAATCATCAAGGAACTTACCGAGCAAATTACCAATACTACTTTAGTAATGCAAAGTCTTTCGAATGTGAAATTCATGGCGTTAATCAATCCGTTTGTAACTCCCGAATTAAAGCTGGAATTAAACATTACTTCCACCGAAGACGATACAATCAAAGTTAAAAACACTGCCTATTTTGACCAAACAATCGCTTTGAAATTAGGAAGTGTTTATAAAAAAATAGCGTAATGAAAATTTTCTTTTCTTTTTTAGTGCTGTTGGTTTTTGCCAACAATCCCAATCTTGCTGAAATTAGAAAAGCATTTCCATCAGCTGCAACTTCTGAAATTAGTGCGAAAGCATTTGCTTCAAAACTGGCTGATGTCACTTTAGAAGATAAAACGATTACAGCATATAAAGGCGCATCTATAACCATGGTGTCAAGATTTAAAAAGAAAGTTTCTGAAAAAATAAGTACTTTTAAAGAAGGAAGTAAACTTATAGAATCGGCCGTTGCTAGCGAACCGAACAACATTGAAATTCGTTTGATTCGTTTGAGCATTCAGGAAAATGTTCCTGGAATTGTGAAATACAAGATGAACATTAAAGACGATGCAGCTTTTATTCTAAAACACTTCAAAGAGCAGAACAATATATTGAAAGATTATATTAGAAGTTTTGTTTTGCAATCGAAAAGTTTTTCGGCAGAAGAAAAACTGACTTTCAAATAGCAAAGAAAAAATGGAAGCTACTTTAAACGTTATTGACAAAATCAATTCGCTCAAAGTTTGCGTTATTGTGCCTACGTACAATAATGAAAAAACTTTAAAACGCGTTTTAGATTCGGTTTTGACGTTCACTTCCAATATTATTATCGTTAACGATGGTTCTACTGATACGACGGCGACTATTTTAAAAGACTATTCGAATTTAGTGCAAATCCACCACGCTAAAAACTCAGGAAAAGGAACGGCACTTCGCAACGGATTTAAAAAAGCCATTGAACTAAATTACGAGTACGCGATTACCATTGATTCTGATGGACAACATTTCGCCTCCGATATTCCCACTTTTATTGAAGCCATCGAAAAGGAGCAAAATGCTTTACTTATCGGAAGTCGTAACATGACAACCGATGACGTTCCTAAAAAAAGCAGCTTCGGTAATAAATTCTCCAATTTTTGGTTTTGGTTTGAAACCGGTATCAAGCTCGAAGACACGCAATCGGGTTATCGTTTGTATCCATTGCAACTCATTCCGAGAAAGTATTTCACTAACAAATTCGAATTCGAAATTGAAGTGATTGTACGTTCGGCATGGAAAGGAATTCCAGTGAAAAATATTCCAATTCAAGTGTTGTACGACCCAACAGAACGCGTTTCACATTTTCGTCCATTTAAAGATTTCACTAGAATAAGTATTTTAAATACGATCTTGGTTTTAATTACATTGCTTTACATCAAACCAAGGGATTTTTTTTTTAATTTTAAAAGAAAAGGAATAAAGCGTTTTTTTTTAGAAAACATACTTCACAACGAAGACAGTAATGCCAAAAAAGCACTGTCAATTGCATTAGGAGTTTTTGTTGGAATTTCGCCTTTTTGGGGGTTTCAAACGCTGATTGTTTTAGCATTAGCGGTACTATTGCGATTGAATAAAATAATAGCATTTGCATTTTCCAATATCAGTTTTCCGCCTTTTATTCCGTTTATAATTTATGGTTCTTTAATAATGGGAAGCTATTTTGTTGCTTCCGATACTTCCATTTTATTCGATAAATCAATAACGCTAGCAACGATTCAAAACCACATTCAGCAATATGTGATAGGAAGTTTTGTTTTGGCAACAATTACAGCTGTTTTTTTTGGAACTATTGCATACCTACTTTTGTTATTTTTTACTACTTTTAAAAATAAAAAATAAAGGATGCCTGATTTTTTAAGCGCAATGTATACTTATCTGAATAAGAGAAAGTTATTTTCTGTTATTCTGTTTGCTACAATCCTTTTTATACTTGGATTTTTCGCAAAACAACTTCAGTTTAGCGAAGACATCACACGACTTATTCCAACCAACGACAAAACCAATACAACTGCAAAAGTTTTAAATCAGCTGAATTTTGCCGATAAAATCACGATAAAAATCAGCGTCAAAAAAGACGGAACTCCTGAAGACTTATCAGAAGCAGCGAATCTTTTTTTAAACGATTTGGAGGCAAGATGCAAAGACTATGTGGGTGAAGTGCAAGGTAAATTAGATGAGAAAAACCTACAGGAAACCTTCGATTTTGTCTATAATAATCTTCCTTTATTTTTAGATTCTAACGATTATGCGACGATTCAAAATAAAATTCAAAATGACAGTATCGCCAAAATAGTTGCGGCCGATTACAAATCGTTAATTTCCCCAACCGGAATGGTGACGCGCGATTTTATTCTAAAAGATCCACTGGGAATATCATTCATCGCCTTGAAAAAAATGCAGCAATTGAGCATTGGAGATGATTTTACACTTCAAAACGGATTCGTAATTACCAAAAATAAACAGCATTTATTGCTTTTTGTAACACCAAAATTGCCGACCAATGAAACCGATAAAAACACTCTTTTTGTTGCGCAATTAAACAGTATTAAAGACAAAATCAACCAACAGTTTAAAGGAAAAGTAGCGTTGAGTTTTTACGGCGCTACACCAGTTGCCGTTGGAAATGCCACCCAAATAAAAGCCGATGTAAAATGGACCTCTATTTTTGCAACGGCTGCCTTAATTTTATTGTTGGTGTTTTTTTACAGAAACATCACATCACCACTTCTCATTTTTGTTCCTTCTGTATTTGGAGCTGCTTTCGCACTGGCCGTTTTGTATTTTATGAAAGGAAGTATTTCGGCAATTTCACTCGGAATAAGCTCTATTTTATTGGGAGAAACGACCGATTATGCAATTTATGTTCTAACGCATTTGCGAAATAATAAAGATGTGAAATTGTTGTATAAAGACATTACCAAACCACTAATTTTATGCGGTGTTACAACGTCGATTACATTTCTATGTTTGTTTTTTGTAAAATCGGAAGCGTTGAAAGACTTGGGAATTTTTGCTGCTTTGAGTGTTACTTCAACAGCTGTTTTTTCATTGATGTTAATTCCGCTATTGTATAAATTCAAATCAGGTAGTCCGCAAGAAATCATTCCACTTCATAAAGAAAAAGAAACACTACTCGACAAGATAAACGCCTATTCCTATCATAAAAATAAATTTTTGATATTGGCAATCATAGCGTTATTAATTGTTTGCATATTCAACTATTCTAAAGTTACTTTTAATAACGATTTAGCCTCGCTGAATTTTGTTTCTCCCGAATTAAGACAA
This sequence comes from Bifidobacterium breve, assembly GCA_943323545.2. Lineage (GTDB taxonomy): Bacteria > Bacteroidota > Bacteroidia > Flavobacteriales > Flavobacteriaceae > Flavobacterium. The sequence goes on from CALPIE020000001.1 coordinate 67,911, forward strand.
ACCGAAAAAGACCTCGAAAACATCACCGATGGCGATTCAAAATCAATTTACCTCGCTTCTTATGGAAATGATTACGAAACGGTTCTGAGCAATAATAACAACTTGTTTAACATCTTAAGTCAACAGAAAGACAACAATCAAATTGTCAATTTTAGTTCGGTGGGCGGATTGGTTTTTTCTAAAGAAAAGCAACTTCAAAAAATTCAGGATTGGAATTCTTTTTGGGACGAAGCAAAAAAAGAAATAGTCAAAAGCAGATTGATTGCCAACGGAACGTCTTTCGGATTTAAAGCCACTACTTTCAATCCATTTTACGAACGATTAGAACAAGATTTTAAAACCATTTCGATTGCGGATTATAAAAAAGTAACCGCCTTTTTCATAAACGAATTTGTTTCTGAAAAAAACGGATTTTATACGGCATCAACATTAATTAAAGTCTCTAAAGAAAAAAGAGATGCTTTCGTGGCAGCAATTCAAAAGCAACCCAATTTAGTCGTAATTGATCGTCAGCAAACCAACGAAACCTTCCTCGGAACGTTAAAAGACAACTTCAAAAAATTAATTAATTATTCCTTCATCGCCATTCTTATCATTCTCTTTTTATCGTTCAGAAGGATTGAATTGGTGATTGTAAGCAGCGTTCCGATAGTAATAAGTTGGATTTTCACCAACGGATTAATGGGATTGTTCGATTTGCAATTCAACGTCATCAATATCATTGTTTGTACTTTAGTTTTCGGAATTGGCGTTGATTACAGTATTTTTATGACGACGGCTTTACAAAAAGAACACACGTACGGGAAATCAGAATTGCCAACCTACCGAACTTCAATTATGCTATCGGTTGCCACTACCATTTTGGGAATTGGCGTGTTGATTTTTGCACAACATCCCGCCTTAAAATCGATTGCCGCAATTGCCGTAATCGGAATTTTATCGTCTTTGCTTATCACCTTTATTATTCAACCTTTGGTTTTTAATTTTTTTGTGAACAGCCGCGTTAAAAAAGGACTTCCCCCATTTGAAATAAAACGATTGGTGCATTCTACTTTGTCGTTTATTTACTATGGATTAGGCGGATTTTTATTATCCATTTTCGGAGCATTTTTGATCAAAGTGTTGCCTTTTTCCATGAAAACAAAACTCCGAGCGTTTCATGCTACACTATCTAATTTTATGAGCACCGTTTTGATGTCTTATCCATCCAATGTGCGAACCATCATTAACAAGCACAACGAAAAATTTGATAAACCTGCTGTTATTATTGCCAATCACACTTCGTTCCTTGACATTTTAGCGGTAGGACGATTGAGTCCGAAGATTATTTTCTTAGTCAGTGATTGGGTGTACAATTCACCTGTTTTCGGAAAAGGAGTTCGCCTTGCCGGATTTTATCCTGTTTCCAGCGGTATCGATAATGGCATTGAACATTTAAGAACCAAAGTCGAGCAAGGATTTTCGTTAATGGTTTTTCCGGAAGGAACACGTTCGGAAGACAATTCCATAAAACGTTTTCACAAAGGGGCTTTTTATTTGGCAGAACAATTCAATTTGGATATTATTCCGGTTGTAATTCATGGCTATTCGGAAGTCTTGCCCAAAGGAGATTTTATGATTAACGGAGGAAAGACTTCTGTTGAAATCATGGAAAGAATCACTCCGTATAATCACAATTTCGGAAACGATTATTCAGAACGCACTAAAAAAATGAGTCAGTATTTTAAAGACCATTACAAAAAAATGCGAGCTGAAATTGAAGGGCCGAATTATTTCAGAAAAATGCTGTTTAATAGTTTTGATTACAAAGAGCCCGTTGTTCTAAATGAAGTAAAATCGAACTTTAATGCCAATGCTACGTTGTATTATGAATTAAATAAATACATTTCACCCAAAGCAAAAATACTTCACATAGGAAATGATTATGGGCAATTGGATGTGTTGCTGACGCTTCAGGAATCACAACGAAAAGTAACATCATTTATCGTTGATGAGGAAAAAAGAAGTGTGGCAAAAACCAATTATTTGCTGAAAAAAAGAGCTATTACCTATCTAAATGAAATGGAAATGGCAACCCAAAATAAATATGACGTAATTTTAATTTCTGAAACCCATTCGGAAATTCAACCATTTGATTTACTTATTGGGTGTAACCATGTTATTTTAATCAACAATCCGAAATTAAAAGAAAAGGTTATGGAGTTAGGTTTTACAATAGCTTCTGAAGAAGAGCAACTAATTGTTTTAAAGAAATAATACCATGAAAAAGCACTATGACGTTGTAATTGTAGGAAGTGGTTTAGGCGGACTAGTGTCAGCAATCATTCTAGCCAAAGAAGGTTACAGGGTTTGTGTGCTCGAAAAAAACAATCAGTTTGGGGGCAATCTGCAAACATTTGTAAGAGACAAAACCATTTTTGATACCGGAATTCACTACATAGGAGGTTTAAGCGAAGGTCAGAATTTGTACAAATATTTCAAATATTTAGGCATAATGGACGATCTGAAACTTAAAAAAATGGACGAAGATGGCTTCGATATAATATCTTTTGAAGATACGAAAGAAGAATTTCCACATGCACAAGGATATGATAATTTCATCAATCAACTCGTTAAGTATTTCCCGGATGAACGACAAGCCATCGAAAAATATTGCGAAAAAGTACAAACCACCTGCAATTCTTTCCCGTTGTACAATCTTGAATGGGAAGGAAGATATGACAACGAAATTTTAAGCCTTAATGCCAAGCAATGCATCGATGAAGTAACCAATAATGAAAAACTAAAAATGGTGCTTGCCGGTTCTAATTTTTTATATGCAGGTATTGAAGATAAATCCCCGTTTTACGTGCACGCACTTTCTATAAATTCCTATATTCAAAGTTCTTGGCGTTGCATTAACGGTGGAAGTCAGATTACTAAACAACTTATCAAACAACTCAAAAACCATGGTGGTGAGATTTACAAATACAAAGAAGTTACCACTTTTGAAACGGAAGAAAACAAAGTGACATCCGTTAAGATGAAAGACGGTTCGGAAGTTTCAGGGACTATTTTTATCTCCAATATAGAACCCAAAACCACTTTAAAAATGGTAGGTCAAGAAAAATTCAGAAAGTCTTTTTTCAATCGGATCAATAGTTTAGAGGGCGTGATTTCCGCCTTTAGTTTATATATCGTTTTTAAACCCAATACGTTTAATTATTTGAATCATAATTACTACCATTTTAAAAATAGTAAAGACGTTTGGCATGCCTATGAGTACGATGACAATTCCTGGCCAAAAGCCTACATGGCGTCAATGAATGCCTCTGGAAAAAATGAAGAATGGGCTGAAGGAATGACGTTCATTACTTATATGCATTTTGAAGATTTGAAAGCTTGGGAAGATACTTTTAATACCACAGCTGAAAAGAATGATAGAGGCGAATCGTATGAAGAATTTAAAACCCGAAAAGCGGAACAGTTTTTACAGGAAATAGAAATTAAATTTCCAGGAATTAGGAATTGCATCAAATCCTTACACACATCAACACCGCTTTCGTACCGTGATTATATTGGAGGTTCGAACGGAAATATGTACGGTTATGTAAAAGATTCGAATGATCCGATGAAATCATTTATAGCGCCAAAAACGAAATTGGACAACTTATATCTAACCGGGCAAAGTATCAATATGCATGGTGTTTTAGGTGTGACTATTGGCGCAGTAGTGACTTGTTCCGAAATTGTTGGAAAAGAGTATCTGGTGAATAAAATCAACAAGGAATCAAAGTAGGAACAGCATGAAAAAGCAACTTCAAGTTCTGTTATTTTGTTTTTTGTTTGGAATATTGTTTTCATGTGGTACGTCAAATTCGTTACATCACAAACCCATAACAGAAGGATATAATGCAACCCTTCCGATAGTGAAAAAGCACCCAAATAATGTCATTACCACTGGCAATGATTTCCTACTAAAAAACAAGCAGAATTTATGGGAATTGTACGTCGAAGGTGATCCGTTAGAACGCGGTTTAGCCGAAGGAAGTCTCACCGATTCCCTACTAAAAAAGCAGGAACGTATCTTCTTTGCTAAAATCGGTGATATTGTCCCTTCCAAATTTAAACAGCGTTTGCTTCGCAGTTTTTTAAAATGGTACAACCGAAAATTGTATCTCAATGTTCCCGAAGAATACAAAACAGAAATCTACGGTCTCTCCGAATATACGTCTCACGATTTTGACAATATTGCTCCACGCTATTTACGGAGTTTGTACTTGCACGGTGCCCACGATATTGGTCACGCCCTTCAGGATTTGGCTTTGGTAGGTTGTTCTTCCTTTGCGGCTTGGAATGAAAAATCGGAAGATGGGAGTTTAATTTTAGGACGAAATTTCGATTTTTACGCCGGAGATGAATTCGCCAAAGATAAAATCGTTGCTTTTGTAAAACCCGATAAAGGTTATCCGTTTATGATGGTAACGTGGTCGGGAATGATAGGCGTTTGCTCTGGAATGAACAACGAAGGATTGACCATTACAATCAATGCCGGAAAATCGAAAATTCCATTGATTGCCAAGACGCCAATTTCAATTCTGACTAGGGAAATTTTACAGTATGCTAAGAATATTGATGAAGCTATTGCCATTGCCAAAAAGCGAAAAGTGTTTGTTTCCGAATCGATTATGATTGGAAGTGCCGCTGATAGAAAAGCGGTATTAATTGAAGTTTCTCCCAATAATTTTGGTGTTTATGAAGTGCCTAACAGCAACCAACTGATTTGTTCGAACCATTTTCAAAGTGATAATTTAAAGAATGAAAAACGCAATCAGGAACAAATCCTAAATAGCCATTCCAAATACCGTTTCGATAAAATGACGGAATTGTTTGAGGTCTATCCTAAACTCAATCCGCAAATCGCAGCCGACATTTTAAGAAATAGAGAAGGTTTGCACCATGAAGCGATTGGTTACGGAAATGAAAAAGCACTTAATCAACTATTGGCACATCATGGCGTTATTTTCAAACCCGAACAACGATTGGTATGGGTGTCTGCGAATCCTTATCAGCTGGGCGAATTTGTGTGTTATGATTTGAAAACCATTTTCAATAATCCCAATTTTAAGAACAATGTTACTTCTGTACAAAATGAATCATTCAACATTAGCAAAGATCCATTTATTGAAAGCGATGCTTATAAAAACTATGAAAAGTTTCGAATTGAAGACAGAAAGTTGGATGCCGTTATAGAAAACAAATCCGATTTAGATATAGATTTCGGAAAAAATTACCAATCTTTGAATCCTGATTATTGGGTAGTGTATTACAAAATTGGCTTGTATTTTTATCAGAAGAAAAACTATCGAGAAGCCAAAGTTAATTTTGAAAAAGCATTAACCAAAGAAATTACAACACGCACCGCCAAACAGGAAATCGAAAAGAAGTTAAAAAAAACAAACAGGAAATTGTCATGATTCCAAAAATAGAAACTGCAACCACAGCTGAAATTAAAAGATTCCAAGAGCAAAAACTCTCAGAATTGCTTGCGTATGTGAACGAGTATTCTCCTTTTTATAAAAAACTTTTTTCTGAAAATAATATCGACATCGCTACTATTAAAACAGTAGAAGATTTGCAAAAAATTCCGGTTACCACCAAAGAAGATTTACAGTTGTACAATAGCGATTTTATGTGTGTTCCAGTGAATAATATAATCGATTTTGCCACAACATCAGGTACTTTAGGCGAACCAGTAACCTTCGGTTTAACCGATAACGATTTAGAACGTTTGGCGTATAACGAAGCCATTTCGTTTGATTGTGCCGGAATAAAAGAAGGAGATATTGTGCAACTAATGACCACCATCGATAGAAGATTCATGGCAGGGTTGGCTTATTTTTTAGGCTTGCGAAAAATGAAAGTCGGCGTTATTCGTGTCGGCGCAGGAATTCCTGAATTGCAATGGGATTCGATTTTAAAATACAAACCCAATTACGTAATTACGGTGCCATCATTTTTATTAAAATTGATGGAATACGCCGAAGCACATAACATCGATTACAACAACTGCGGAGTAACTGGCGCTATTTGTATTGGAGAATCCTTGCGAAACCAAGACTTTTCGATGAACACCTTATCCAAAAAAATCACAGAAAAGTGGAATATCAAGTTGTTTTCTACGTATGCTTCCACCGAAATGAGTACCGCTTTTACCGAATGCGAGCATGCCATTGGCGGACACCATCATCCGGAACTAATCATTGTTGAGGTGTTGGACGATAACAACCATTCCGCGGCGGCAGGCGAATCGGGGGAATTAATCTTTACCACTTTGGGAATTGAAGCGATGCCGTTGCTGCGCTTTAAAACGGGCGACATCGTAAAACTGCATCATAAACCTTGTGCCTGTGGAAGAAACACCTTGCGCATCGGACCCATAATAGGCAGAAAGCAACAAATGATAAAATACAAAGGAACGACTTTGTACCCGCCAGCAATGAACGATATTCTGAATGATTTCTCGACTATTGAAAGTCATGTTATTGAAATTTTCACCAACGATTTAGGAACTGATGAAATTCTGATAAAGCTTGCTGTAAAAGAAGAGACTGAGGAATTTCTGCAAGAAATCAAAGATCACTTTAGAGCCAAATTGCGTGTTACTCCAAAAATCGAATTCACCACCAAAGAAATCCTAGACAAATTGATATTTCCTCCGATGAGTCGAAAACCGATTCACTTTTTTGATAAAAGGAATTCCACAAATTAAAAATTAAAATGTCTTTGCGGACCTTGCAAAGTCCTTTGCGTTCTTTGCGTTTAAATTTTTCATTTAAAAGTTGTAATTTCGCCAAAAATTCATCCAATGCCCAAAATTGGCAATATAGAGTTACCTGATTTCCCATTACTACTTGCGCCTATGGAAGATGTGAGCGATCCACCATTTCGTAGGTTGTGCAAGTTACACGGTGCTGATTTGATGTATTCTGAATTTATTTCTTCGGAAGGATTAATTCGTGATGCTATTGAAAGCCGAATGAAATTGGATATTTTTGATTACGAACGACCAGTCGGAATACAGATTTTTGGAGGTGATGAAGAAGCCATGGCGATGTCGGCAAAAATTGTAGAAACTGTTCATCCCGATTTGGTGGATATTAATTTTGGTTGCCCTGTAAAAAAAGTAGTCTGCAAAGGCGCTGGCGCAGGTGTTTTGAAAGATGTTGATTTAATGGTACGATTGACCAAAGCGGTCATCCGAAGTACGAGCCTTCCGGTAACGGTAAAAACCCGATTGGGTTGGGATGAAAACTCTATCAATATTGATGAAGTTGCCGAACGATTGCAAGATATTGGTGTGCAGGCATTGACTGTTCACGCACGAACGCGTGCTCAAATGTACAAAGGCCATTCTGATTGGTCGCACATTGCTAGAGTGAAGAATAACCCAAGAATAACTATGCCTATTTTTGGTAATGGAGATATCGATTCTCCAGAAAAAGCCTTGGAATACAGAAATAAATTCGGACTTGATGGTATGATGATTGGTCGCGCTGCCATTGGTTATCCATGGATTTTCAACGAAATCAAACACTACTTCAAAACAGGTGAACATTTAGCTGCTCCTACGATGCAAGACCGTGTGGAAGCTGCACGTAATCACTTGACGTGGTCGATGGATTGGAAAGGAGAACGCGTTGGAATTGTAGAAATGCGCCGTCATTATACGAATTATTTTAAAAACGTACATTCTTTTAAAGAATACAAACAACGTTTAGTTACTACAGATGACGCGCAAGGATTATTCAATATTCTGAATGAGATTGAAGAAGTATATGCCAATTATCAGTTTGCTTAATTAAATAAATTTTTACTTACTCTGCTACTGGCAATTAATGTTGCTATTGAACCTAATGAAATAATTGTTCCTAAAACAATCAATACATTTTGAAAAGTAAAAACAACTGGATAAGCTAAAGTATCGGTTATCATAATAATTTTGTATTGATGTTGAATAAATACCGTAATAGTTCCGATGGCTATGCCTAAAACACCTCCAATACTACAAATGGAAATTCCATAAAATAAGAATATTCTTCTCAAACTTTTCACTTCAGTTCCTAATGAAAACATCGTTTTTAAATTGTCCTTTTTATCGATGATAACCATAAAAATTGCACCCGCAAAAGCAAATAAAATCATTATAATTACAAGGGTAAAAATTAAATAAAGCACGAAATTTTCGGTATTGAGCATTTTGTATAAACTGGCGTTAAGTTGTGCTCTTGTTTTTACTTCTACTTTATTTTTAAAAACTTTTTTAATTTCAGAAATTATATGATTTTCATCGCAATTAGGTTTTGTTTTTATTTCAATTCCAGATACCTGATTTGGTTTATACCCCATTAGATTTGAAGCTAAATCGATATTTACAAAAACATATTTACTATCTAACTCTTCGTTTATAGCATAAATGCCAATTGGTACTAGATAGTCTTTATTAAACTGATCTTCTGATTCTATTTGTCCTTTACCTGGTTTAGGAACAAAAACTTCAAGTGGATTGTTTACATCAAAAAGGCCTAATGATAATTTTTGTGCGATGCCATAACCAACAACTGCTTGTGTTGTATTTGGTTTTAACCAAAAGCCATTAAATAAGTTTTTTGGAAGGGAATTTATTAATACATAGTTGCTATCAACTCCTTTTAAGTAGGTTACTTGTTGTTTTTGGTCAAATGAGAAAAGTACCCTTTCTTCAATAACTCTACTATAATTTACAACACCAACTATTTTATTTAATTGGCTTTCTTGAATAGGGGAAATAAAAAATGACTTTCCTTTTTGTGAACTTACTTTTAAATCGGGATCACAATCATTAGAAAAAGTAAGGCTAAACTCACGTAGTCCACTAAACACAGATAAAACAACAAATAAAGATAAGGAGCCGATTATAATTCCACTCATAGCAATTCGAGAAATTATAGTAATAGCGTTATTTTTACTTTTACTAAAAAGGTATCGTTTAGCTATGTAAAACGAGAAATTCACTTATGATTTTTTTCGTTTTTCTAAAAGTTCTCGATTTTCAATAGGATTTTCTTTTTTTGATAGCGCTGAATCTATTTTCTCAATATAATCTAAAGAGTCATCGATATAAAAAGACAAATTTGGCACTTTACGCAATTGAAGTTTTACCCGTTGTGATAAATCATGTTTAATTAATGGAGCATTCGACTTGATTGCTTCCAACAAACCCTTTGCTTTGTCTTGAGGAAACACGCTTAAATATACTTTTGCAATCGATAAATCGGTAGTTACGATTACTTTAGAAACCGAAATTACTAAGTTAGTTACACCGTTTTTCCGCACTTCACCTTGAAGAATATCTACTAAATCTTTTTGCAGAACACCGCCTATTTTTTTTTGTCTGTTCGTTTCCATTGTGCAAAAATACAATTTTTTTATACCACAAAGGCGCTAAGATTCAAAGTTTAGTTTTGTTGTTTTTCTAAATTGTATACATTTACATAAAAAACTTTGAGTCTTAGCGCCTTTGAGGCAAAATGATTACTTATGAGAAAAATAGAACACATCGGAATTGCTGTAAAAAATTTAGAAGTTTCTAATATACTTTTCGAAAAACTTTTTGGAGTGCCATCATACAAACAAGAAGAAGTAGCTAGTGAAGGTGTAAAAACTTCTTTTTTCATGAATGGCCCTAATAAAATAGAATTATTAGAAGCTACCAATAATGATAGCCCAATTGCCAAATTTATTGAAAAGAAAGGAGAAGGAATTCATCACATTGCCTTTGATGTTGAAGATATTATTTCAGAAATTGAAAGACTTAAAAAAGAAGGATTTATTATTTTAAATGAAATCCCTAAAAAAGGAGCAGATAATAAACTGGTAGCTTTTTTACATCCAAAAACAACAAATGGCGTTTTAATTGAACTTTGTCAAGAAATCCAATAAAAATAGTTGCATCAAAAAAAAAATAGTAGTACTATTGCAGACTAAAATAAAGCCTTACTTTATTGACATAACATAGTTATTAATAAAAGTATTGTGATTTAAAACAGGTCCTATAGCTCATTCGGTTAGAGCAACTGACTCATAATCAGTAGGTGCTTGGTTCGATTCCAAGTGGGACCACATAAAAACTTCAAATTTATTTGAAGTTTTTTTTTAGAATATTCCTAATTTTTTTTGCGTTTATAGAAAAACCATATATGTTTTTTTCGTAAATATTTGTTAAACTTTATCGATAAAATGCAATTTAGTTCGACTAACTGTATATTTAACAGTATAAAGTAATGGGAAAAGAATTTATTTTCTACTTTTACAGATTATGAACAAAGTCCCAATGAGATTTTTTTTAATTTTTGTAGGCTTATTGTTTTGGAATGTTAGTTTTGCTGCCCCAGACCCTCCTCCTCCAATTCCTCCTCCAGTAGGTTTATCTATTGATAATGAGGTAAATTTTTTATTTGCTATCTCGTTATTATTTGGTAGTTACAAAATATACAAATATAAAAAAGAGTTACCCTCTAAAAGGTGACTCTTTTTTATTTTAATGAGTATAATTTAGATACATATTTTCCAATAACATCAAATTCTAAATTTATTTTGGTTCCAATTTTAAAATTTTTAAAATTTGTATGATTGTAGGTATATGGAATAATCGCTACACTAAACTCAGTATCTTTAGAATTTAATACTGTTAAGCTAACGCCATTAATAGTTATTGATCCTTTTTCAATAGTAATATTTTTAAAAATGCTATTGTATTCGAAAGTAAAAAGCCAACTGCCATTTGTTTCTTGAATTGATTTACAAATACCAATTTGGTCAACATGCCCTTGAACAATATGTCCGTCTAGTCGATTGCCTAATTTCATAGCACGTTCTAAGTTAACAATATCGTTAATTTTCCATTCTCCAAGATTGGTTTTTAAAATGGTTTCTTGTATTGCGGTAACGGTATAAGTATCATTTTCTATTGCAATAACAGTTAAACAAACACCATTATGAGCGATACTTTGGTCAATTTTTAATTCAGAAGTAATTGATGAAGCTATACTAATATGAATGTTTTCTTTTTCTTTTCGTATGGCTGTAATTATTCCGAGGGTTTCTATAATTCCTGTAAACATTTGTGGTTTTATTTTACTAAATTTGCAACACAAAATTAGCAATAAATAACAGAGGCATCATGAAAAAAGCAGAAAATATAATAGTTGGAATTTCTATAGGAGATTTAAACGGTATTGGAAGCGAAGTAATTTTGAAAACATTTGAAGATTCTCGAATGTTAGAAATGTGTACGCCTCTAATTTTTGCCAATGTAAAAAATGTGTCATTTATTAAAAGAAACCTCAATTCTGACATAGCTTTACACGGAATTGACAGAATTGATCAATTGGTAAAAGGCAAAATAAATGTACTAAATGTTTGGCGAGATAATGTTGAAATTAATTTTGGACAAAATGATGAAAACATTGGAAAATATGCTGTAATGTCATTCGTTGAAGCTACAAAAGCACTAAAGGAAGGATTGATAGATGTTTTAGTTACAGCTCCTATAAACAAATATAACATACAATCAGACCAATTTAAATTTCCAGGACACACCGATTATCTTGATCAAGAATTAGAAGGGAATGCTTTAATGTTTATGGTTCAAGATAACTTAAGAGTAGGTTTATTGACCGATCATATTCCAGTTTCAGAGGTTGCCAATCATTTGACAGAAAAATTAATTATCCAAAAAATAGAAACCATAAATAAATCTTTAATTCAAGATTTTAGCATTAACAAACCAAAAATTGCTGTTTTAGGATTAAATCCCCATGCAGGAGATAATGGTGTAATTGGTAAAGAAGACGGTGAAATTTTAAAACCAACAATAAAAAAACTTTCAGATAAAGGAATGTTGGTTTTTGGTCCGTATTCTGCTGATGGTTTTTTTGGAAGTGGTCAATATGAAAAATTTGATGCTGTTATTGCTTCGTATCATGATCAAGGATTGATTCCGTTTAAAACTTTATCTTTTGGAAGCGGAGTTAATTATACAGCTGGATTAAATAAAATTAGAACTTCTCCAGATCACGGAACAGCATATGAAATTGCTGGAAAAGGAATTGCTGATAATTCGTCATTTAAAGAAGCCGTTTATTTAGCGATAGATATTTATAATTCAAGAGATCTCTATTCTCAAATTAGTCAAAAGCCATTAAAAATACAAGAAAAACAGTTATTATCAAAAAAAGGCGAATAACCCTTTTGGAATTACAATAATTTTATATCTTTGCACTCCAATTGTGAGAATTCATTTTTAGGAAAATTGATGATGAAGAAAATAACAAATGAATATTTAATTCC
>CALPIE020000002.1 GCA_943323545.2 Bifidobacterium breve
ATTGTACTCCTTTTGGATTTGTGTCGAATCAATAGCAACTTGACTCACTACCAGCTGCGTATATAAAGCGAAAATCAAACTTAAAATGGATAGTGTAGTTTTCATAATTAATGATTCAGATTAATTAATTGCAAATATAATAGTAATACTATTAAAAATGAAATTTTAACTTTTATTTATATTTATTAACTATGAGAAATATCATGTTTTTATAGGATATTAAATTATATTTTTGATAAAAATATTTTAAGTATGAGTAAATATGTAACAGCTCAAGATGCTGTAAAAGTTGTAAAATCTGGTAATAGAGTTTATCTTCAAGCTGCAGCTGCAGCACCAACTATTTTAGCAAACGCTTTAACAGAAAGAGCATCTGAATTAAAAAATGTAGAAATTTGTCACTTACATGTTGAAGGAGAAGCGCGCTATGCCAATCCAGAATTAGCCGAAAGCTTTCACGTAAATTCATTTTTTATTGGTGCCAATGTAAGGCATACTTTGAAGGCAGGAAATGGTTCTTATACACCTGTATTTTTAAGTGAATTACCCAATTTATTCCGAAAAAACGTTCTGCCAATAGATGTCGCTTTTATTCATGTTTCTCCACCTGACAGCCATGGTTACTGTTCGCTTGGTGTGTCAGTTGAAGCTACAGTAGCTGCTATTGAAAACGCGAAAATTGTGATAGCTCAAGTCAACCCTAACATGCCTAGAACTTTTGGTGACGGAATTCTTCATGTATCTGAAATTGATTATTTAGTTGATGTTGATGTGCCGATATATGGTCATGCACCAGAACCTTTTACATCTGAAGAAGAAAAAATAGGAAGTTTTATAGCTTCCTTAATAGAAGATAAAAGCACCTTGCAAATGGGAATTGGTTCTATTCCGAATGCAGCATTAAGTAAACTTACAAACCATAAAGATTTAGGATTGCATACCGAAATGTTTTCGGATGGTGTAATTGATTTAATTGAAAAAGACGTTATAAATTGCAATTACAAAGGTACTTTAAGAGGTCGTGTTTTAGCTACTTTTTTAATGGGGTCTAAACGATTATACGATTATGTAAATGACAATCCGTTTATCGAAATGAAAGAATCTTCTATGGTAAATGATACAGCACGAATTCGTAAAAATCCTAAAATGGTGGCTATTAACTCTGCTATTGAAGTTGATGTAACCGGACAGGTTTGCGCCGATTCTATCGGTCCGAAAATGTATTCGGGCGTTGGTGGTCAAATGGATTTTATTCGAGGTGCTTCGTTAAGTGTAGGAGGGAAAGCCATTATTGCATTACCATCTATAACAAAAAGAGGTGAAAGCCGAATTGTACCCTATTTAAAGCAAGGTGCTGGTGTGGTTTCTACGCGTTCGCATGTACAATATATAATTACCGAAAATGGAATTGCCGATTTATATGGAAAGACTTTAAAACAAAGAGTAACCGAGCTGGTTAAGATTGCCCATTCTAATCATCAAGAAAGTATAGAAAGAAGTTATTACGAAATGCTAAATAATGTTTAAATTTAGTTCAAGCAATACCTTATAACAACGATTTTCCTGTCATGACCTTTGGTTTATCAATTCCCATCAAAGCTAAAATCGTGGGAGCAAGATCGCCTAAAACGCCATTGTTAATATTTTTCAGTTCTTTATCCACTAAAATAATCGGAACCGGATTGGTAGTGTGTGCTGTATTAGGCGAACCATCTGGGTTAATCATTGTTTCGCAATTGCCATGATCAGCAATGATAATTGTAGTATAATTGTTTGCTAAAGCAGCTTCGACCACTTCTTTTACACAAACATCAACAGCTTCACAAGCTTTTATTGCCGCTTCCATAATTCCGGTATGACCTACCATATCGCCATTGGCAAAATTCAAACACACAAAATCGACCTTACCTTTATTCAATTCTGGAATCAAAGCGTCTTTTAATTCGAAAGCACTCATTTCAGGTTTTAAATCGTAAGTGGCTACTTTAGGGGAGTTTCTTAATATACGGGTTTCGCCTTTAAAAGGAATTTCCCTTCCTCCAGAAAAGAAGAAAGTAACATGGGGATATTTCTCTGTTTCGGCAATTCGAATTTGTGTTTTGTAGTTTTTTTCTAATACTTCACCTAAGGTTTCGGTAATATTATCTTTATCATAAATAACATGGACATTGTTATAGGTGTCATCATAATTGGTCATCGTGACATAATACAAATTCAGTTTGTGCATGTTAAATTCGTGAAAGTCTTTTTGTGACAATGCTTCGGTTAATTCACGTCCTCTATCAGTTCTAAAGTTAAAAAAAACAACTACATCGTCGTTTTGAATTGTTGTAATCGGATTGTTATTAGAATCAACCATTACAATAGGATCGATAAATTCGTCTGTAATATTGTTTTGATAACTTTCTGAAATAGCCAGATTAGAATTTAATACTTGTTTTCCTTTTCCATTAACTAATAAATCGTAAGCAATTTTAATTCTTTCCCAACGTTTGTCTCGGTCCATTGCATAATATCGACCTACAATAGAAGCGAGTTTTACAGAAGTATTTTTAATATAATTTTCAAGATTTTCGATATAAGTAATACCTGATTTTGGATCTACATCACGACCATCGGTAAAAGCATGAATAAAAACTTTTTCCAATCCAAAATTTTGAGAAGCATCAATTAAACTTCGAAGATGTGAAGTGTGTGAATGCACTCCTCCATCAGATACTAATCCTAAAAAATGAACTGCTTTATTGTTTTCTTTTGCATAAGTGAAAGCATCGATTAGAGGTTGTTCCTCTTTCATCGAATTATGAGCCACAGCCAAATTGATTTTGGCTAAATCTTGATACACAATTCTGCCAGCACCAAGATTCATATGACCCACTTCCGAATTTCCCATCTGACCTTCGGGTAAACCAACATTTAAACCATCAGTTCGCAATTGTGCGTTTGGATATTTGGTGTATAAACTATTAATAAACGGAACATTTGCATTGTCAATTGCAGAAACTTTTGGGTCTGGAGATTTTCCCCAACCGTCCAAAATCATTAAAATTACTTTCTTATTCATTAAGATCTATTTTCATTAAAGATAATCTATTTTGAAATTTTTATGCAATTGTTTACAAATAAAAATAAAATTATTAATTATTTCTTTTTTAGCGTATTGTAATCTATAAAATAACGAAGACTAATAGAAAAGATGTGTGAGAAATTATCACTATTCATTATATCATTTAAATTGCTGGAATAATCGGTGCTAAATTCTCTAAGAAAAGTAGCGGCATTATTTCGGTATAAAACAGAAATTTGACTTCCGGGAGCAAACCACCATGAGTAAGACAAATCTAAATTCCATGTATTAAAACTAGAATTTTTATTGGTTAAATAGGTATTATTATTTATTAAAGTACCGTCATCTTGTAATGTCAAAATTGTATGATTTAAAGCATATGATAAATAATGTCTAATCGTTAAATTCAGATTCATTAAATTGTTTAAAGTATATTTTCCTGTCAATGAATTTGAGTAAGTCGACCTGTCTCTTCTCGTAAAAACAATATCGGTGTTGTCATTAGCAATCCATCCAATATTATTATTTTGTACAGTATATAGTAATTCATATTTAATAGTAAACTTATCTGAAAAGCGATATCTTGGAGCAAATAATATACTGTAAACAATTCTATCTTTTTCTGTAGTAAACATAAAAGAAGGTTTAAAATCTATTGCAAATTTTCTATTGTAATTTGTAGATAAGAAAAAGAAAGCGTTATAGTTTTCGGGAATGATTACAAATTTTTCTTCATTGTTGTTCTGAGCTTCATAAAAGTCATATACTTTTAAAGGTTTGATATTAAAACCAAAACCATAATAATCATTTTTTTTATCGGTTATATTAAAATTTAAATTTGAAGAAAATCCTTGTAATCTACCTGTTCTGTTTTCAAATTCGGAATTAGTATTTAAATTAACTGAAAAATTATTGAAGTGGGCAGTAGGGTTTAATATTCGATAACTCACATTTCCATAAATATTATGATAATGAGTTAAAAAATTAATACCTAAATCATTAATATCATAATCCTTTGATACATATTGGCCTCCAGTACTAAAACGAAAGTTGCCACTTGTATCTTTAAAATTTATTGCAGTTGAAAATCCTTTTTTATTATCTAATTCAATTTCGTTTAGGAAACTGTATTTAAAATCACCACTTAAATTATAGGTATTTTTCTTGGTATTTAAATCGAAAACAATTGCAGAAACATTGGCATCTCTGTATTTACCATTTCTAGTAACATTGGTGTTTATAAATGCAACAGAAGAATTTCTCCTAAAACGTTGATCAAGAACAAAAACATTAAAATTAGTTAGTGGTTCAACAACTTCTTGTCTTTCTTCACCAGTAACAGTGTTTCTTATATCGGCAAAAGTTTTTTTAGTGATTCCGTTTAATACACCTATACCTAGTCCTTTTTTGGTTCGTCCAGAAATTTTTAAAGCATTTAATAAGTTAACAAATTCTGGGTATTTGGTTACCTCTTCATCTGTATTTATTTCGGGATAATAAGAAGGAGCACCTCCAATTCTTCTTGAGTACAGTAAGTTTCCTTTGCTAAAAAGTTCAGTTCCTTCAGTAAAAAAAGGGCGATTTTCAATAAATTGTTGTTCAAAAGGGCTCAGATTTAATTCAACTCTATCAAAAGCAGTTTGACCAAAATCGGGAACTAAAATAGCATCTAAAGTAAAAGCGTCGCTAAGGCCATATTTAATATCTAAACCTCCTTTTAATTCTCCTTTTGTTTGTTCCTTAGTATTGCTTAAATAATAGGAAGAATATGGAATAAGAAACAGTCTTGTTGGCGTATTAATATTTTCAATCCCTTCAAGAATTCCAGATTGTGTTGCTTTATTGACTATAGCATTACTAAATAAATTCCATGTATAACGTTGTCTTTGATTCCTTACTTCTCTATAAAAATTAATCCCCCAAGCTTGTGTTATTTGTTTTGGAAATCGTATAGCAGCGAAAGGAATTTTCATTTCAACAACCCAGCCAATATCTGTAATTGCTACTTTGCTATCCCAAATGGCATTCCATGTAAAATCTTCGTTTTTTGCTTCTGTATAAATACAATCTTGTTGTACGCCTGCTGAACTAACAAAAAAGCGAAATTCTTGTTGCCCATCATTATATCCATTTAATAAAACACCAAAGTGATCAGCAACTCCAAAGTCATCTCTTAAAATTAATTCTCGTTTTATGGATTCTGGATTATTATCATAAAGAGTTGCAGCAATATATATAGCTTCATGATCATAAACTACTTTAACTTCCGATTTTCTTTCTTTGGGTTCTAATTTGCCGTTATCGGGCTCTTCCATAACAAAATCAGTAGCTATTTGAGCTGTTTTCCAAATTTCTTCATCAAATTTTCCGTCGATAGTTATTTTTTCAGAACTGAATTTTGTTTGTAAAGTTTTTTTTGTTGTTTGTGAAAAACAGCATTGGAGTAAGAAACAAAAAAGAATACAAAAATTCAGTTTTTGAGGCATTTTAGAAATGTTTGTGATGCAAATATAAATTTTAATGTAATTATTACAACTAAATCCTTAAAACTATTTGTTTAATTAAATTAGATTTTACAGTAGAACGAAACCATCAGTTTGAATATCCATACTATTTATCGTACAATTATAACATTTTTAACGATAATTTGTGATAAAGTTGATTTCAAAAGCAATTTTTATGTAGTATATTCGTTTAACCAAGTCAAAAATAATAATAAAAACCTACAGAGATATGATTTATAGAATTATTGCAGTTTCACTATTTTTTTTAACTTCTTTTAGTGAAATAAATCCGAGTCAATTTGTAAAAAAATCACCTTTGAAATCAGAATTTACCAATCCTGATTCAGAAAAATCGGCGTATTTTGCATTGAATACCAATTCCTTTAAGATTCCTTCTTTTGAATGCTTTTCAAAAGCATTAATTGGATTCATTAAGCTAAAAAAATTGGGAGATATACAAAATGATTTTCTAACAATAGTTGATTATAGTTTGCCATCAACAGTTAAACGATTATGGGTAATTAATACCAAAGAAAATAAAATCGTTATCAATTCATTAGTAGCGCACGGAAAAAATTCTGGAGATAATTATGCCAATAGTTTTTCCAATAAAAACGAATCCCATAAAAGTAGTTTGGGTTTTTTTATTACAGGTGAAACTTATATAGGTAAACATGGATTGTCATTGCGATTGGATGGTCTTGAAAAAGGAATTAACGATGGTGCTAGAAAACGATCAATTGTTATGCATGCAGCAGATTATGTTTCAGAAGTATTTATAAAAACTCACAATCGTCTTGGTTTAAGTCATGGTTGCCCTGCATTACCTGTAAATTTAAACGCTAAAATTATTTCAACAATTAAAGGAAAATCTTGTTTGTTTATTTATTATCCATGCGTAGATTATAATAAAACCACCAAGTTAATATCTTAACTTAGAAAAAATTTCAGCATCCAAACAATAAATATCTTCTCTAAATTGAAGTTTTCCATTTGTTTCCCATGCAGTCCAATACAACTGATGAATAAATATATCTTCAGTAACTTTAATTACAATTGTTTTTAATACAGGTTTTGGAAGTATTTTTTTTTCTATGATTAATTTTGGGTTTTTAGCCAAAAGCAAGGCATTTTTTTTATCGATTACAATTTGCTTTTCTTTTTGCAACTTGTAATAATAGTTAATATCTGTGGTGTCTTTTATTTTTTGTAGTGGCCATTTGATGGAGTCATTTAAAATTGAAGCTGCCATTTCTAAAGGATTTTCTAAACGAACACAGCCCGAACTTAATGATCGGTGATTAAAAGCAAAATAATTACGATGATTTGTGTCGTGAAGATAAACAGAAAACTTGTTATGAAAATTAATTTTCATTAATCCCAATGAGTTATTTCTACCCGGATTTTGTGCGTATTTGTATTTATATGCATCTTCTTTTTTCCAATCCCATGGATTTATTTCTTCATTTTTATAGTTTAAAATAACCAATCCTTTTTTTCTAAAAACACCTTTATTTTTTTCTGCTTCTGGATAAATATCTTCTTTTAAAATTGTAGGTGGTACTGTCCAATTGGGATTTAAATTAATATTCGATATTTTAGATTCTAATATAGGCGTTTTACGAGTGTCTCTTCCAACTACAACTTTTTGTTTTTGTATGGTGTCGTTGTTTTTAATAGCTACAATGCTGTAATCTGGAATGTTAATTAGTAAATAATTATTTCCAAATTCATTAGCATACCATTTCCATCGTTCCATGTTGGCAATAACTTGTTCTATTCGTTGGTTTTTATAGTAGTTTAAAGCCTCAATTGTACTTCTTCCAATAATAGCATCCGAAATTAATCCATGCCTTTTTTGAAATAATCGAACTGCTTCTTGTGTATTTTTATCATAATAATCACTCAATACAGTATCTTTTGTTTTTAAATCATTCCAATAAATTAATCTTTTTTTTATGATATGGATGTATCTGTTTTTTTTATTTGGAATTATTTTCTCTTTAAGATTAATTAGTCCAATATTTCGGTCATCAGGGAACTGATTCAGAATTTTTAAACATGATTTTAATTTAATATATATAGGATGATTGGGTTTACAGTTTTCAATGTTTTCTTTAAAAGAATCGCTTTCAAAACATTGAAATAAAATAGCATTTACATCGATTTTTTTTTTCTTTAATATCCCAATCATCATATAAAGTTGCTGGGTTTAATTTTCCCTGAGATAAGTGTTTGACAAACAATTGTGTATTTAATGTTAGCAGTAAATCATAGTTTGCAATGGCAGTATCTTTAAGGTTTTCATAATTGTTTTCATAAGATTTTAATATAGAATAATTGTAATCTTCAGATTCTAAACCTTCGTTTTCTGCCAAAGCTATTTCGTTCAATATAAATTTTCTTTTAGTAATTTCATCCCAAACAATTTCGTAATTGTATTTTTTATAAAATGCTTTTAATGCTTCATTTTGTTTGATATTTAATTGTAAGGTGTCAATTTTTATTTTAGAAATTTCAAAAAAAGAGAGGTCAATAAATGATGCATTTACAAAAGAAACATTACTAATAGTATTTCTTTTGCAACTCGAAACAACAATAATTAATAGGATAAAGTAAATTTTATTCATAGGCATTTATACCAATATCATTTTTTTTATCATATCTATTTCTCTAATTTGTTTTGGATTAACAGCATTAAAAGTACTGTTTTTATTTTATAAATTGATTCTATTTCAACTATTTATAGGTAACAAAAAACCAAAAACGGAAAGTTGATTTTATGTTTTCTACATAAAATTAATTACAATTATTTAAAATTTTAAATTCGTAAAAAACAGTTAACAGTTTAATATTAAATTAATTAACTTGAATAAAATTTATAGATGTATTTAAGGAAAAATATTTTTTAAAAAAAAGTTTGCATCCAATTAAACTAAAATAGTATATTTGCACTCACCAAATGCGGAAGTAGCTCAGTTGGTAGAGCTCCAGCCTTCCAAGCTGGTTGTCGCGAGTTCGAGCCTCGTCTTCCGCTCTAAATTAAAGCCCTGATAATCAGGGCTTTTTTTATGGATTTTAATGAAATCTTCATTTTTAGCTCATTTTTTTTCTCTTCAAAACAGTTAAAATAGGTACAAAATAGGTACAAAATAATATCTTTGTTTACTTATTTTTTACTTATTATGACAATAGAATTTAAATTAAATACCTCCAACAAGGAATCAAAAAAGGGTTTTGCATTAATTATTTACGTTTATTTAAATAAAATACAAAAAATCTCCACTCCTTATCATTGTAAAATGTCCGATTGGGATGATTTACTAAAAGAGCCTAAGCGTTCGCATCCATTTTATTTTGACCTCCTTGATTATGTTTTAAAAACAAAAATCAAAATTAATACTATTTTGGGTAAACCCAATAATTACATTTCAATCAAACAAATAGAGAGCTTTTTAGCAAATGAAAATCCTGACTCTTTTATAAATTTTCTAAAGAATTATTGTGAAGTGTTCGGAAAGATTATAGGTATTAGAATTCAAATTCATGCAATAAGATTAGAGTACAAAAATAGAATAAAATTTTTTTATATTCAATCAATTAAGGATTTTCTCATGATTTTGCGTAACAGTTGCTGCCAAGTATATACTCACTATAAAGTAGCGACTATACAACCCTATCAGGGTAGATTGTTGCTATTCAATAGCATTTCTCAGTCAAATATATTATTTTTAAAAATAAAGCATAAAGCTCACTATTAGCTCGGGTAATTTAGATAGTCGTTAATGCTCAAATATATTCAATATTATAACTATCAATAAAAAAGTGTTGTCGTTGGGGCTTATAAACATCATTCCTATCAAAATTCTTTAATGAGTTATTATTAATCAGCTATTGCAATCGCTTAAATACAAATTATTAAGACTAATAAATATAGAATTTCTATTCATTATATTTTTTCAAACAATAAATATTTATACTTATATTTTACTTAAATTAATGGATTATAGATGTAATTATTTGAATATAAGCATAATAAAATTCCTATTTTTTAGCCTTCCAAGCTGGTTGTCGCGAGTTCGAGCCTCGTCTTCCGCTCTGAAAATCCTAAAACTTTTTTGTTTTAGGATTTTTTATTTTATAGTAGTGGTTAGAAGTTTATCCCGATGGCTATCGGGAAGCCTCGTCTTCCGCTCTGAAAATCCTAAAACTTTTTTGTTTTAGGATTTTTTATTTTATGGTAGTGGCGAGAAGTTTATCCCGATGGCTATCGGGAAGCCTCGTCTTCCGCTCTGAAAATCCTAAAATTTTTTTTAGGATTTTTTATTTTATGGTAGTTGCTAGAAGTTTACTTCCGCTCTTTAGAAATTTTATACAATTTTGAATTGGATTTTTTTCATGGCGTTTGCTTTCGGGTCGGGCTTTTCGCTTTATCTTTTGCTCATACTTCGCAAAAGGATGCCGCTACACCCGAGGCCATTGGCCGAACTGACCGAAGGTAATCCCTAACGCAACCAAGACAAATCAGTTTCAGGAGCTAATTCTTCTGGATTTTCACCTTGACGAAATAATCTTGCTGTTAAATCTCCTTTTAAAATAATTTTATTATCATTAACTTCAAGCCAACTTCCTTCACGCAAACCAAGAACTGGCGTTGCATTAAAAGCATGAAATTCTTTAATTCTAGTTTCTCTAGTTTCTCCCATATGTTTTGATTGTAAATCAGCATCTAAATAATGTGGATTTAAATTAAACGGAATCAATCCCAATGTTATGAAACTTGGCGGATATATAATAGGCATATCATTGGTCGTTTGCATTGAAATTCCAGTAATATTACTTCCGGCACTAGAACCTAGATATGGAGTGCCGTTTTCAACAACCGAAGCTAAAATTTCCATCACCCCATTTTTATACAATTGGCTTACTAATAAAAAAGTATTTCCGCCACCTGTAAAAATTCCCTCTGCATTTTTAATTGCTTCGACTGCATTTTCAAATTCATGAATACCTTTAACAGCTATATTTAATGAGGCAAAAGTTGCTTTTACTTTTGAAGTATATTCATCATGAGATATTCCGCCAGGTCTCGCATACGGAATAAAAAGTAGTGTTTTGCAATCTTTAAATAATGTTTTTAAATTGGGTAGTATATACTCCAAATAGTCGCCCCCATGAATGGTAGAAGTGCTAGCAATTATTAATTTTTTATTCATCGAATATTATTTTCTTCAACAAATCTACAAACTTAAATGTTTAATATTAACATAAATTTACAATTGCTTTGGCTTATTTTTTTGACACATTTAAAATACATTTACAATTATTATTATGCAAAAACAGCAATGATTCATTTTTATAAAACTTTTCTTTTTTTCTTTTTTATTGCATTTGGTATACAAATACATGGGCAAACTGCTAAGCTTTTGAAAGGAAAAGTAGTTGCTAATTCAAATGATTTAGAAGGAATTTACATCGTTAACATGAAATCTGATTTGTCCACTTTAACAGAGAATGGGGGTTATTTTTCTATTCCAGCAAAAGAAGGCGACACTTTAGTGTTTTCGGCCGTTCAATTTAAAGGATTAGAAGTTGTATTAAAAAAAACCGATTTTGATGCCGATTTGTTTTTTGTAAAAATGGAGGTCTTATTGCGCCAGCTAGATGAAGTGAAAATCGATGAATACAAAAACATTAATGCAGTATCGTTAAGAATTCTGTCCAAACCAGCAAAAAAATACACGCCAGCAGAAAGAAAATTAAGAGCCGCAGGAGAGCTTCATTGGTATAGCCCATTATTAATTCCGGTTGGAGGAATGAGTATAGACGGAATGATTAATTCAATTTCAGGAAGGACAGCCATGCTTAAAAAAGAAGTGTTAATTGAAAGAAAAGAATTTCTTCTTAAAAAAATAACCGATCAATTTAAAGATGATTATTTTACCGATACACTAAAAATTCCTACTGATTATGTAAAAGGATTTCACTATTATTTAATCGAAAATACTGAGTTTGTTGCTGCATTAAACGATAAAAATAAAACCATGGCAACTTTTATTATGAATAGATTGGCTGTTGATTTTTTGCAATTATTAAATGAAAAATAACGTTTTTAGTTTTACTTTTGAAAGATGAAAAAAGCATTAAAGTATTTACTTTTTATTGCAGTTGTATGTTGTTTTGCCTTTGGAACACATAAATTTTATACTGCAATTTATCAAATCAATTTTGTTCCAAAAAAGAAAATGGTTCAAATTACAACACGCATTTTCATTGATGATTTAAACGAAGCATTGGAAAATAAATTTCATAAAAAAACTTTTTTAGCATCCGATAAAGAAACTTCAGAAGATATTACTTTCTTAAAAAAATACTTAACCGAAAAATTTAGTTTAAAAATAAACGGACAACAAAAAACAATGATTTTTTTAAGTAAAGAGCTTGAAGATAATATTTTAATTTGTTATTTAAAGTGTTCAGATATTTCAAAAATAACTACAATTGAAATTCAAAATACGATTATTACCGAAATGCATAGTGAGCAACAAAATATAATTCAAGCTAATTTTAATAATAAAAAAAGTAGCTTACTTTTAAATTCAGAAAATTATAAAGGAATGTTAAAATAATCTAAATAACTTCCCTCTTTTATAAAAACAATTACTTTTATAGCTTAATTAAAAGTAAGTTATGAATAAGTTTATCTCATTATTATTTGTTTTCCCAAGTTTAGTATTTTCTCAAGAAGTACAAAATTCAACCCGAGGCGCAGCCGAATCGAGTGGAGCTAAACAACAAAGTGAAAAAAACACCGATAAATTCAAGCAAATGTACGATTTGTTGGCAACACCAAATATGTATCGTACAGCTTCAGGAGCTCCTGGTCCCGAGTATTATCAACAACAAGCTGATTATAAAATTAATGTAGAACTTGATGACAAAAACACAAAGTTGTTTGGTCAAGAAACAATTACTTACACCAATAATGCTAAAGAATCATTAGATTATCTATGGGTGCAATTGGATCAAAATCAAAATTCAAGAAAATCACTTTCTCCTTTAATTGAAAATAAGAAAACCGATCCTGCAATAGGCGTTCAAGGTTTTTCGAGAAAATATTTAGAAGAAGATTTTGATGGCGGTTTTAATATAGAGTACGTTAATGATGCTGAAGGAAAACCTATGAGTTATACCATCAATCAAACAATGATGCGTATTGAATTACCAAAGCTATTAAAGTACAAAGAGAAGATATCATTTTCTATAAAGTGGTGGTATAAAATTAATAATTATACTATTGATGGAGGACGTTCAGGTTATGAGCATTTCGAAAAAGATGGTAATAATTTGTATGTAATTGCTCAGTTTTATCCTAGAATGGCAGTTTATAACGATGTTGAAGGTTGGCAAAATATGCAGTTTTGGGGTTCAGGAGAATTTGCTTTGCCTTTCGGAAACTTTGAAGTAAACATTACAGTACCCGCCGACCATGTTTTGGAAGCTACAGGGAGTTTATTGAACAGAAATGAAGTCTTTACTCCTGCTCAAGTGGCTCGTTATGCTCAAGCCGAAAAATCATTTGATAATCCTGTAATTATTGTAACTCAGGCAGAAGCTGAAGCTGCAGAAAAAGGATTTTCTGATAAAAAGAAAACATGGAAATTTAAAGCTGAAAATGTTAGAGATTTTGGTATTTCAACTTCTAGAAAATTCATTTATGATGCTATGGCTGTAAAAACAGGCAATACAACTTCAATGGCAATTTCTCTTTATCCAAAAGAAGGAAATCCACTTTGGGAAAAATATTCTACTCGTATGGTTGCCCATACTTTAAAAAGTTATTCTAGCTACACTTTTGATTATCCTTATCCAAAAGCGATTTCAATAAATGCTAGAGATCAAGGTATGGAGTATCCTATGATTTGTTGGAATTTTGGTCGTCCAGATGCAGAGGGTAAATATTCAGATCAAGTTAAATACGGAATGTTAGGTGTTATTTGTCATGAAGTAGGACATAATTATTTTCCGATGATTGTCAATTCTGATGAACGCCAATGGACTTGGATGGATGAAGGTTTAAATTCATTCATGGAATATTTAGCAGAAATGACTTTTGATTCTAAATTTCCCTCACGACGTGGCCCTGCCAAAAATATTATTCCCTATATGAGTGGTGATCAAAAAGGATTAGAACCAATAATGACAAACTCTGAAAGTTTGAGTCAATTTGGTAATAATGCTTATGGTAAACCTGCTACCGCTTTAAACATTCTTCGTGAAACTATTATGGGACACGAATTATTTGATTATGCTTTTAAAACTTATGCCAACAGATGGAAATTTAAGCATCCAACACCCGAGGATTTTTTTAGAACTATGGAAGATGCATCAGCAGTAGATTTAGATTGGTTTTGGAGAGGATGGTTTTATTCGACAGATGCGAATGATATTGGAATTAAAGAAGTAAAAAAATACTTTGTAAGCAACGAACCTTCTAAAGAAGTTAGTGAGTTTATGAAAACAAGACGTCGTCGCGATTCTAATTCAGGAGCCATGGTTTATATGGTGGCTGATGCAAGCGAAGACTACAAACCAGAAATGAACAAACCATTTAAAATTAGTGATTTTAAAGCTTTGGACGAGTATGTAAATGCAAATTTCACTCCCGAAGAAAAAGCAAAATTAACCGAACCAAAATATTTTTATCAAGTTACTTTTGATAAACCAGGAGGATTAGTAATGCCAATTATTGTAGAATTCACATATGAAGATGGTACAACCGAGACACAAAAATTTCCGGCTCAAATTTGGAGAATGAATGACAAAGAAGTAATTCGAACTTTTGCTACTCAGAAAGCTATTGCTAAAATACAAATTGATCCAAAATTGGAAACAGCAGATATTGATGTTTCTAATAATTCTTGGCCTAAAGAAGAAGTAAAGTCAAAATTTGATTAATTTATTTTTTACCGATGCGTCAATATTGAGTAACTTTGCAATGTCTTAAAAAAATAGAAATATGTTTGGAATAGGAGGGGGCGAAATGATTTTTATCATATTTATTGCCTTGATGCTTTTCGGATCCGATAAAATCCCTGCTATTGCTAGAACTATGGGAAAAGGAATGGCACAACTTAAAAATGCTACCAACGAAATTAAAAGCGAAATTACTAAAAGTGCAGAAGCAAACGGATTGGATACTTCATTTAAAGATTTAACGAGTAGTTTTTCAGATGAGGTTGAAAATATTAAAGGGAGTTTAGGAAATAATTTAGCCAATCCTATTGACAAAATGAAGGAAGATTTGGATGAGTTATCCGGGCCAATAAAACGTCAAATGTAATGCTAGAAAGAATTCTTGCTTTAGATAAACAAGTTTTTATTTTTCTAAATAGTTTAGGTTCACCTA
Source organism: Bifidobacterium breve (assembly GCA_943323545.2). Lineage (GTDB taxonomy): Bacteria > Bacteroidota > Bacteroidia > Flavobacteriales > Flavobacteriaceae > Flavobacterium. The sequence goes on from CALPIE020000002.1 coordinate 14,981, forward strand.
CTTTTGATCCACTTTGGTTAATAATTACAAAACAAGCTTATTGGACCCCTTTTTTTATTTTTTTAGGTTATTTAATATATAAAAAAAGTGGCTTAAAAAATCTCGGATTTGTTGTGATTTTTATTGCATTAATTTTATTATGCTGTAATGAATCTGTTGAATTTTGTAAAGTAACTTTTGAAAGACTCCGCCCATGTAATGAACCAGAATTAAAACAAATAATTAGAATTGTTCATCAATCAAATTCATTTAGTTTTTTTTCAGGCCATGCGGCAAATTCAATGGCAACTATGACATTTATTTATCTGATATTAAAGAAACAATATAACTATGTTTTTCTTATTTTTTTATATCCTCTAATTTTTGCGTATAGCCGAATTTATTTAGGTGTTCATTATCCTTTGGATATACTTGCTGGATACTTGTTTGGTGCAACGTATGGTATTATTTTTTATGTTGGATATAATTATTTTGTAAAGAAATAGTATTAATCAGATAATTCTACTCACAGTTAATCCATCTCGGATTGGTAATAAAACAGTTTCTATTCTTTTGTCGTTTTTAAGTAGTTGATTGTATTCAATTAGTACTTTTGTTTCTAGGTCATTTGGCTTTAATTCATCTAATACTTTTCCACTCCATAATACATTATCAGAAAGTATGATTCCTCCCTTATTCATTTTAGAAATAATCAAATTAAAATAATTGATATAATTTTCTTTATCAGCATCAATAAAAACTAAATCAAATTTTAAATCAATAGTCGGAATTAAATTCAATGCTTCTCCTAAATGTTGAACAATTTGATTTCCCCATTGGGATTTGTCAAAATATTTTCGTTGAAAATCAACCAATTCTTCCTTAATGTCAATGGTATGGAGTACCCCATTTTCTTGTATTCCTTCGCATAAACATAATGCCGAGTAGCCAGTATAAGTTCCTATTTCAAGAATATTTACAGGTCGAATTAATTTAGATAACATACTCAAAACCCTTCCTTGAAAATGACCACTTAACATTCGTGGTAATAATATTTTTTGATAGGTTTCTTTGTTTAATTGCGCTAATAATTCGGGTTCGTTTTGAGAATGTTGTTCTATGTAGTTTTCTAAATCTTCAGAAAGGAAATGCATAATTTATTTTTTTTCAAAAATACAAATATCAAAAATACCAAAATACTAAATCCACAATTTGTTTTACCTTTGTCAAATGGAAATAGAAAAAAAAGACATTAGAAGTTTATCAAAAGAACAATTACGTGACTTTTTTGTTTCTAATGGTGATAAAGCTTTTCGTGGTAATCAAGTCTATGAATGGTTATGGAGTAAAGCATCTCATAATTTTGATGAAATGACAAATGTTTCAAAAGAAACACGCACTATGCTTGAAAACAATTTCGTCATTAATCATATTCAAGTCGACACTATGCAACGCAGTGAAGACGGGACCGTAAAAAATGCTGTCCGTTTGCACGATGGATTGATTGTAGAAAGTGTGTTAATTCCCACCAATACTCGAACAACTGCTTGTGTATCTAGTCAGGTTGGTTGCAGTTTGGATTGTAATTTTTGTGCTACCGCGCGTTTAAAACGTATGCGTAATCTTGAACCTGGAGAAATTTACGATCAAGTAATTGCCATTGATAGAGAAAGTAAATTATACCACAACCGACCACTTTCAAATATTGTTTTTATGGGAATGGGAGAACCGTTGATGAACTATAACAATGTCGTCAAAGCGATTAACATGATTACTTCTAATGAAGGTTTGGGAATGTCGCCGAAACGGATTACAGTTTCTACGTCGGGAATTCCGAAAATGATAAAAAAAATGGCAGATGACGAGGTGAAATTCAAATTAGCCGTTTCATTACATTCAGCTATTGATGAGGTTCGCGCTAAGATTATGCCCTTCAGCACAAATTTTCCACTAAAGGATTTGCGAGAAAGTTTAGAATATTGGTATGCCAAAACAAAAAGTAAAATCACCTACGAATATGTGGTTTGGAAAGGAATTAACGACAATAAAGAAGCCATTGATGCCTTAGTTAAATTTTGCAAGTACGTTCCTTGTAAAGTCAATTTAATCGAATACAATCCTATTGATGATGGCGAGTTTCAGCAAGCATCAGATGAAACCATAGATAATTACATCAAAGCATTAGAAAAATATAATATAGTGGCAAAAGTCCGCCGAAGTCGCGGAAAAGATATCGATGCCGCTTGTGGTCAATTAGCAAATAAATCATAAAAAAAACGTCTCGATTTCTCGGGACGTTTTTTATAACTAACCTTTTTTAAATTAATTTCCAATAATGATGGTATTTGGGATTCCATTTAATGTAAATACTGCAATGTTGTCGCAGTCTCCATTTCCATAATCAAGAGTCGCTACATTGTTATTTCTAACTATTGTAATAATACCTCTAACTAATAATGGTTTGTTCACAAGGATACAACTCATTTTTACAATCAACGGAGTTGTTATTGTACTAGTTTGTATTGTAGTATTTGGGAATGTTGTGGTCCAACTTCCAGTAATTCTATAAATATTGTCGGTAAAAACAGGTGTATCAAAACCTTCAATAATTTCTCTAATTCTTTGTCCAACTCTTGTATACGAATTTCCATTTGGGAATGTAGCAGTCATATCCATATTCATGGTTACAATTGGGTGACTTGGAGAAGTTGCAGTAGCAACAGTCATAATTCTTGTAAAAGTTTTGTTTCCAACATATTTAATTCCGTTATGATAGAAATCATCAAAAGTATATGTAATAGTATGAGAAGGAGCAGTTGGTTGATATGTAAATGTGATAATAATTTTACCTTTAACAAAATTACCGTTGGGCAATAAACATCCGACTGATCCAAAATCAATAGTTTTTGTAACCAATGTTCCAGGTGTAATTTGTGTACCAAACGCTGGAATTCTTGTAATAGTAGCGCAAGGAGGTAAAGCTGTTGAAGTATTTTCAATAGTTCTACCATTTAAAGTGTTTAAATAAGTATTTGCTTCTTCTTTTTCAACAATATCCGATACATCGTCATTTGCAATATCTAATTTAGCATTAATACCAGCTTCTTCTGCTGTTATTGTTGTTTTATCATCCTCTTTGTTGCAACTTGTCATAACAATTGCTAACGTAAAACCTAAAATTAATTTTGTTACTTTTTTCATAATAAATGTTTTTAAAATGGTTGTTGTTAATTAATAATCGTAATTTAAAGTAAATTATTGTTTTAAGAACAATGTAAATTTAAAAGGTTTAATCTACTATTATATTTTTTTCAAATAGTTTCATTATTGTATCTTTGAAGACGAATGAATATCACCTCACAAATAAAACAGCCAATTCAGCAAGAGATGGAACTTTTTGAAAAAAAGTTCTATGAATCGATGTCTTCTAAGATAGCTTTATTAAATAGAATTACTTATTATATTGTTAATCGAAAAGGAAAACAAATGCGTCCTATGTTTGTTTTTCTTTCAGCCAAAATGCTTTCAAACGGAACTGTAAACGAACGTACTTATAGAGGGGCATCGGTTATAGAGCTTATTCATACAGCTACTTTAGTTCATGATGATGTTGTAGATGACAGTAACCAAAGAAGGGGTTTTTTCTCCATAAATGCACTTTGGAAAAATAAAATTGCAGTTTTAGTTGGCGATTTTTTACTCTCTAAGGGGTTATTACTCTCAATTGATAATGGCGATTTTGATTTGCTAAGAATTATTTCGGTAGCCGTTCGTGAAATGAGCGAAGGCGAATTACTTCAAATTGAAAAAGCCCGAAGACTGGATATTACCGAAGATATTTACTACGAAATAATCCGTCAGAAAACAGCTACGCTTATAGCGGCATGTTGTGCTCTTGGCGCCAAATCTGTTTCGGAAGATGAAGTTCAAGTAGAAATGATGCGAAAATTTGGCGAGCTTATCGGAATGGCATTTCAAATAAAAGATGATTTATTTGATTATACTGATGAAGCTATTGGCAAACCAACAGGTATCGATATAAAAGAACAAAAAATGACATTGCCTTTAATTTATGCTTTAAATAATTGTTCAGATATAGAAAAAAGGTGGTGTATCAATTCGATTAAAAATCACAATAAAGATAAGAAACGTGTAAAAGACGTTATTCAATTTGTGAAAGATAAAAAAGGATTATCCTTTGCTGAAAAAAAAATGGAGGAATTTCAAAAAGCAGCACTTACTTTACTTAAAGACTTCCCAAATTCAATATATAAAGACAGCTTGATTTTAATGGTCAACTACGTTATTGAAAGAAAAAAGTAAATTTTTATTTTATTTAAATTACTAAAAATCAATATCATATAAATAATTTCATTTTTTTTATTTGTTTGATGCAACTATTTTGCAGCCTTACTCGTCTATGCTAATAGAACACTTTTAAGAAGCTATAAATCTAACATTCTAAGCAATCTAAATAATCTAAATGAAAGTAATCAACTTACATCAAGATGAAAAAGAAATAATCGAATTGGCCGTTGAAAACAATCGACATGCACAACAGAAAATATATTCAAAGTTTGCTCCAAAAATGTTAAGCGTTTGCCGTCAATACATAAAAGATTTGCATTTGGCAGAAGACATTATGATTACTTCTTTTATGAAAGTGTTTACCAATTTAAATCATTTTGAACATAAAGGGAGTTTTGAAGGTTGGATAAGAAGAATTATGATAAACGAATGTATCTCCTTTATCAGGGTTCAGAAAAAAGTGAAATTCATTGAAGACGAAACGTATTTCGAAGAAAGTTATAACAATTTAGAAAGTCAGTTTTCGGTAGAAGACATTCAATCAGTAATCGACTTTTTGCCTGACGGATATAAAATGGTTTTCAATTTATTTGCGATTGAAGGTTACAAACATCAGGAAATTGCAGAAATGTTAGGTATTAATGAAGGAACATCCAAATCGCAGTTGTCTCACGCAAGGAAAATGCTACAAGACAACATCAATAAATTAAAAAATTACAGCAATGGAACCTTATAAAATAGAAAAACAACTACTAGAAAAGTTGAATAAAAGAGAAATTCAACCTTCTGCTCAAGCTTGGGACAGATTGGATGCCATGCTCTCTGTAGCTGAAGAAAAAAAAACAAAGCGTTCTTTTGGTTGGTTATATATAGCTGCCAGCATTTTGGTTTTCGTATCAGTTGGTATGTATTTCTACAATCAAGAAAATCCAAAAATAAATACAAATGAAACAATTGTTGTGAATGAAAACGAAATGGATTCTAATGCTTCAAATTCAACAACTGTTGCAGAAAAGGATAGTGAGGTTTCTAGTATTGAAGTACAATCATTAAATCATCAAGCCAATAATAAATTACTAATCACAACCAATAATAAATCAGTTATCGCTCAAACCGATAAGAGTTATACCCAAGGTGAAGCTAATCAAAAAACGAACAACCCTTCTAGTATAATTAACAAAGAAAAAGCAATTGAATTTCAAAACAACAACGATGTTGCCTTGAAAGATCTTCCAAAAATAATAACTTCTGATAAACAAATTGTAGTTTCAAAATCTTCAATTACCAAACAAGATGAGTTGGCGTCAGTTAATGTTAAAAAATCAGAAAACATTTCAAAAGTGAAAGTTAATGCCAACAGTTTACTCTCCGAAGTTGACGGCGAATTAGAACTTACCTTCAGAGAAAAAGTTTTCAAAAAAGCAGCTAAAAATTACCAAGAAGTTAAAGTGGCATTAGCCAATCGAAATCAAGAACAATAATCATTAATCTTAAATCTAAAACAATTATTATGAGAAATTTAATCATTTACTTAACATTATCATTATGTCTTTTTGCAAGTAAACTAAAAGCACAAGAATCGTTTGTTTCAAAAGCAAAAGCTATTGCAGAAAAAATTGAAAAAATTACTAAAGAAGAAAAAGCTGCTTTAAAAATAGAAGTAGAAGATGTAAACAAACAATTAGAAAATGGTTCATTAAACAAAGAACAAGCTGATAAAAAAAAGAAAGAATTAGCCGAAGCAAGAGCAGTAATTATAGAAAATAAAGTAAACGCTACTAAAGATGAATTGAAAAATTTAATTCAGGAAAAAGTAGATGGAAAATTAAAAGATAATGATTATGTTTTAAATTTACAATGGACATCTAAAAAAGATTCTTTAAGAAAATACAAAGGAGAATCTAGAAATACATCACAGTTTGTATTTGCTTTTGGGGCTAATAATTTAGTAACCGATGGCGCTGTAGCCAATTCTAATTTCAGGTATTTGAAATCAAATTTTTTCGAATGGGGAATTACTAATAATTTCAGATTGTCCAAAAACAGTAATTTATTACATTTAAAATACGGTTTTTCATGGATGTATAATAGTTTAAATGCTACAGAAAATCGTTATTTTGTTACCAATGGTGATCAAACAGGATTAGCTATATTCCCAACTCACTTAAGAACAAAAGATACTTATTTCAAAAATGTTTATGTAACTATTCCAGTGCATTTAGAATTTGATTTTTCTAAAACCAAATCGGATAAAGATGGAAATAAAATTTTCAGAAGTCATCAAGGATTTCGATTAGGATTAGGAGGATATGCAGGTTATAATACCAATTCAAAACAATTTCTTTCATACGGAGTAGATGGTAAAAGAATTAATGAACGACAAAAAGGAAATTGGAATGTTAACAACTGGAATTATGGTTTAAGTGCATACGTTGGCTGGTCTGAAACAAGTTTATATATAAAATATGACATAAATCCTCTTTTTAAAGACAATATAATCGATCAAAATAATATATCACTTGGACTCCGATTCGATTTAAATTAAATCTTATATAAGAAAATAGAAAAGTTAAATTTTGTTTAGGTTAGTTTATACTTCGAAAAAGGTGTTTCTGTTTTGAAACACCTTTTTTATTTTTAATCTTTGTAACTTTGAAAAAAAGCAGTTACTAAGCAGTTCTAAATGATAACCAAAGAAACAATAGATAAAGTTTTTGAATCGGCTCGTGTAGAAGAAGTTATTGGCGATTTTGTGCAATTAAAACGCGCCGGAAGTAACTTCAAAGGATTGAGTCCCTTTTCTGATGAACGTTCGCCTTCTTTTATGGTGTCTCCAGTTAAAGGAATATGGAAAGATTTTAGTTCAGGAAAAGGAGGAAATGTAGTTGCGTTTCTTATGGAACATTCTCAATTTACTTACCCAGAAGCCATTCGTTTTTTAGCCAAAAAATACAATATAGAGATTGAAGAAACGGAACTTTCAAATGAAGAAAAAGAAGTTGCTAACGAAAGAGAAAGTTTATTCCTAGTATCTGAATTCGCAGCTAATTATTTTCATGAAACGCTTTTAAACACCGAAGAAGGTAAAGCAATAGGTTTGTCTTACTTTAAAGAAAGGGGATTTACAAATGAAACAATTGCAAAATTTAAATTAGGTTATTCACCAACTCTTTGGGATGCTTTTACAAAAGAAGCTTTAGGTAAAGGATATCAACTAGAGTATTTAGAAAAAACGGGTTTGACTATTATTGGCGAAGAGAAACAGTTTGATCGTTTTAAAGCTCGTGTGATGTTTCCAATTCAAAGTATGAGTGGAAGAGTACTTGGTTTTGGTGGTAGAATTTTAACGCAAGATAAAAAAGCAGCCAAATACCTTAATTCACCCGAAAGTGATTTGTACCATAAAAGTAAAGTTTTGTATGGAATTTTTCTTGCCAAACAATCGATTGCTAAACTTGATAATTGTTTCCTTGTGGAAGGATATACTGATGTGATTCAAATGCACCAATCCGGAATCGAAAATGTGGTAGCTTCATCAGGAACTGCTCTTACTTCTGATCAAATTAGATTAATCAATAGATTAACTAAAAACATTACCGTTTTGTTTGATGGAGATGCTGCTGGACTTCGAGCTTCAATACGTGGAATTGATTTGATTCTTGAAGAAGGAATGAATGTTAAAGTATGCACATTCCCCGATGGGGAAGATCCAGATAGTTTTGCTAAAAAAACATCGTACGAAGATTTGGTAAAATACCTTAATGAAAGTGCGATGGATTTTATCCAATTCAAAGCCTCACTTTTAATGAAAGAGGCCAAGAATGATCCTATCAAGAAAGCAGAATTGATTCGAGATATGGTTATCAGTATTTCTAAAATTCCAGATCGAATAAAAAGAGAGATTTATGTTCAAGAATGTTCTCGAATTATGGATATTTCTGAAGATGTCCTTTTTAATACATTGGCTCAAATTGTTAAAAAAGACATACAAGAATTAGGAAAGAAACAAAAAGAAGATCAAAAAGTATTTGAAGTATTTAAAAACGAAAATGAAATTGTCACATCGTCTATTGATATTCAATTTGAATTGGAAAGAAAAATAATCGAAATACTCTTACTTTACGGAAACAAAGAGGAAGATTTTGAAGACAATTTGTTAAAAACAAACGAGTTAGGCGAAATGATTGAAGTGGTCGAAAAAAATACATGTAAAGTCTATCAACGAATTTATTTGAGCTTACAAGAAGATGAAACCGAACTTGCAAATCCTTTATTCAATAGCATTTACAATGATTTAATGAATTATTTTCATCAAAATGAAAATTTTGAAATGGACCAATATTTAAATCAGATTCCCAATGAAATTGCTCAAGAAGTGACGTCAATATTAATGAATGATGAAAAAGATACACTACATAACTGGGAAACCAAACAAATCTTTGTAAAAGAAAAAGATCAAACAATAAGTCAATATGTTACAGAAACTATTTTAACTTTACGTTGGTTTTTAGTCAATAAAATTATAGAAGAGCTTAAAGTAACTGTAACATCTGAATCAGAAGCAGACAATTCAGAAACGCTTTCAATGGTGGTTGATTACTTAGGGTTAACTACTATGTTTTCTAAAAAACTAGGAAGGGTTATTACTAGACAAAATTAAGATATCAGGGTGCTAAACGATATCCAAAGTCTTGGCTTTATTTACCAAATCAACTAAATTGGTTACATTTAATTTTTGCAATAGGCGTAATTTGTAAGTGCTTATTGTTTTTTCGTTTAAGCCGAGTAATTTAGAAATTTCATTATTTTTTTTACCATCACTTAAATAACGTAAAACTTCTATTTCTCTATTGGATAATTTTCTATATAAACGTTCACTCTTATTTTGTTTAGCAATTAGTGCTAAATTTTTTTTAATGCTATCACTTAATATTACTATACCTTGATGTACTCTAATAATACTAATTCCTAAAGTTTCTAATTTTGAATATTTATGTACATATCCTAAAACACCTGCTTTAATGGCGTTGGGGGCATATACTTGTTCATTCAAATTCGTAAAAACTAAAACCTTTGTAGTTGGGAAATTCCGTATAATAGCTTTAAGCTCATAAATACTTTTTAAACCGTCAAGTTCTAAATCAATAACCAATACATTAATTTCTTTATTTCGGAGGGCATCTGGTACCATGAAAAAACTACCTACATTAGAAACTATTGAAATTTCAGGATGATCTTTAAAATAAGATTTTACTCCAAAATGAACAACGGGAAAATTATCTGCTAAACAAACATTAATCATAATTAGATAAATTAATATTTTTAAATATTATTATTAAGTAAAATTAACAAAAAAAATACACAATTCATAAAATTAACAACTAGTACTTTAAAAATTCAGGAATTACACAAACAGGAATGGCTTGCATCTTATGCAAATTCCTACGATTTAATCGTTTGTAAATTTCATATACAATTTCTTCCCTATGAGAAAAATCTTTCAAATTATTTTTATTTTCATCTGCTAACATTGCCCATTCTAACTCATCATAACTGGCGCCAAGTTGCTCTTCGTCTGTTCTCGAATCGCCAAATAATCCATCAGTTGGTGCTGCTTTTAATATTGATTCCGGAATTTTTAAATAATTTCCCAAAGCATAAATATCACTTTTCATTAAATCGGCAATCGGACTCAAATCTACACCGCCATCACCATACTTAGTGTAAAATCCTACACCAAAATCTTCTACTTTATTTCCTGTGCCTGCAACTAGTAAGTTATTTATTCCAGCATAATAATACAAAGTAGTCATCCGCAATCGAGCACGTGTATTCGCTAACGATAAATGGTATTTTTTTTCATCTTCACAAACTGGCATTGCAGATTTAAATTGGTCGTAAATTGTTGTCAAATCCGCTTCTGCATTATTCACATTAGAAAATCGTTGTTTTAATTGTTCAATGTGTTCTCGACCTCTATTTACTTGATTAATGTCTTGATGAATTGGCATTTCAATACATAATGTTGTAAAACCAGTTTGTGCACAAAGCGTTGAAGTCACAGCCGAATCAACTCCACCAGAAATTCCCACAACAAAACCACTAACTTTTGCGTTAGTAGCATACGTTTTGAGCCAATTAACAATATAATCGTTTACTTTTTCAACCTGAATGGTAATTTTTTTAGCCATTTGTAATAGAAGATTTAAATTTTCGTACAGTATATTTGCAAAAATAATAAAAATAAAAACTAAAAGCTATTGTCTTTCTGAGCTTGTCGAAGGAAGAAGCTATTTCCAGCTTTTTGCTGCAATCTTTTCAATTTTGAAAGGTTTTTCTAAATAAAAAAGTAGCTTCCTTTGGTCGCTCATTTTTATCAAGTAAAACCAAATCAAAATAAAAAAAGTATTTTCGCTTCAATCTGGGCTAAAAACAAAATATTACCAATGAAAAAATATTTTCTCCTTTCTCTATTAATAGTAACTATAATTTCTTGCGATAAAAAAAGCAAAGTAGAAAAAGCCGTAGAAGAAATTCCGGTTCAAATGGAACTTTTTCGATTTGAACAAGCCTTCTTCAACGCCAAACCATCAGAATTACAATTAGTAAAATCAGAATTTCCCGATTTTTTCCCAATCGAAACATCAGATGAAGTATGGTTAGAAAAAATGCAAAATCCGCAATGGCGAGAATTGTACACTGAAGTAGAAAAAAAATACAAGAATTTCAACGAGAAACAAACCGAAATTGAAGACGTATTTAAACATATTAAATACTATTTTCCAACTGTACAAACACCAAAAATATACACAGTAATTGGCGAAATGGATTACAACAACAAAGTCATTTATGCCAACGATAAATTAATCGTCGCATTGGAATTATTCCTTGGAAATAAACATAAATTTTATGTAGATTTTCCTGAATATATAAGACAAAATTTTGAAGAAAGACAAATGATGCCAGAAGTTGCCTCAAGTTTTGCACTCGGAATTTTACCTTCACCATCAGACAAAACATTATTATCTGAAATGATCTATTATGGTAAAGAATTGTATATAAAAGATCTGCTTTTAAATGATAATTTTACCGATGCTGAGAAAATAGGATACACACCAGAACATATTGCATGGAGTAATGAAAATGAAGCTTTTATTTGGAGTTATTTTGTAGAAAAACAATTGTTGTATAGTACCGATTCTAAATTACCAAACCGATTTGTAAATGTAGCGCCGTTTTCAAAGTTTTATTTAGAAATCGACAATGAATCACCTGGCAGAATCGGTCGTTGGATTGGCTGGCAAATTGTTCGCTCATTTATGGAAAATAACCAAGTTGATATAAAAGATATGATTAAAATGAACGCTGACGAATTGTTCAAAAAATCAAAATACAAACCCAAAAAAAATGAATAAGATGCAATCGGAAATAAAATTTCTAATAGAATTAGATGAAAATCGTGTGCCAGAAAAACTGGCTTGGACAGCAAAAGATGGCGGTATTGAATTAGATGAAGCAAAAGCAATTATGCTTTCTATTTGGGATAGTAAAGCGCAAGAAACATTACGGATTGATCTTTGGACAAAAGACATGCCTGTAGATGAGATGAAATTGTTTTTTTACCAAACTTTAGTTGCCATGTCAGACACTTTTCAACGCGCTACTGATGATGAAAAAATGGCGGCTACAATGAAAGATTTTTGCGACTATTTTGCAGAAAAATTAGAGTTGAAACAGTAAATCAAAATTGATTTTGACTTTTAAAAACCTCTTGGTTTACTTCATCAATAAACTGTAAAAGATTTTCTTTTCCAGTTGTTTCGGTCGCTGAGGTAACAAAATGTTGCGGCATTTCTTCCCAATTATTGGCTAAAAGTTGTTTTCTATAAGCAGCAACGTGTGCTTCTATTTTAGTTTTTGCTATTTTATCGGCTTTGGTAAAAACAATGCAAAAAGGAACTTCTGTTTCACCAAGATATTCTATAAATTCTAAGTCAATTTGTTGTGCTTCATGTCGAATGTCAATTAATACAAATGCGCAAACCAATTGCTCTCTTTTCTCAAAATAATCAGTGATAAACTGTTGAAAGACTTCTTTTGTTTTTTTAGAAACTCGAGCATAGCCGTATCCAGGTAAATCGACTAAAAACCAATTGTTATTGATTTTAAAATGATTGATTAATTGCGTTTTTCCAGGCTTTCCTGATGTTTTTGCCAAATTTTTATGATTGGTTAACATGTTTATTAAAGAAGATTTACCAACGTTTGAACGACCAATAAATGCATATTCTGGTAGGCGTTCTAAAGGGCATTTACTAACTTCAGAATTACTAATAATAAATTCGGCAGAATTAATTTTCATTTGTTTATTCTTTAAAATAAAAAAGCCCAAACCGGACTTTTATTACACTATCGTTCCATACAGTTCAACTTACGGTCTCAAGTTTATTGTTTATAAATTTACTTTTGTTAACCATTCATCTAATAATCGATTGAATTCATCGGGATGCTCCATCATAGCAGCATGACCACATTTATCAATCCAATATAAAGTAGAATTAGGCATGAGTCTATGAAATTCTTCAGCAACAGATGGCGGCGTTACTTGGTCGTTTTTCCCCCAAATTATACAAGTTTGTTCATGCATTTTCGGCAAATCTTTTGCCATATTATGTCGAATGGCACTCTTAGCAATTGTTAGTGTTTTTATTACCTTAATCCTATCATTTACAACTGCAAAAACTTCATCAACCATTTCTTTTGTAGCTGTTTTTGGATCGTAAAAAACACTTTCGGTTTTCTTTTTTATATACTCATAATCACCTCTTTTAGGATAACTGTCGCCCATGGCACTTTCATATAGTCCAGAACTGCCCGTAATTACTATTCCGGCAACTTTTTCCGGATACAATTTAGAATGATACAAAGCAATATGACCGCCTAACGAGTTTCCTAAAAGAATTACCCTGTCAAATTTTTTAAAGATGATAAAGTCTTTAACGAATCGGGCAAAGGCTTTTACATTTGTTTTTAAAAGATTTTGAGAATATAATGGTAATTCTGGAATTACAACTTTATATCCTTTTTTTGAAAAATAATTTGCTACCCCTTCAAAATTACTTAAACCACCCATTAATCCATGAAGAACAACAATAGGTGTTCCTTCTCCAACTTCATAATAGGTAAATTTTCCTTCTTTTTTAATATGATTATCCATTAAATGTTCCTTTTAAACACTTGCAAATATAGAACTTTATCCAACATTGCTAATATACGAGTTAACTTATTAAAATAAAAATCAATTTTTTTAAAGAATTCATGCAACTATCTAATTACCAACAGTAATACTTTTTTCAATATTTTTTTTATCAAAATAATCCCTAATAAAGTGTAAAAAAAACTAATTATTTCAATTTTTACTGATTATTTTATAAAAATCCAATTGATTCTTAACCTTTTGTTAAATATTATTAAAAAACGCTTTTTTTAAAATTCAAATTTAAAAGAAGAACAAGTGGTAAAACTTATTAACAAAGTGGTAAAAAGTAGTAAAATGTGGGAATAAATTTTATATTTTTGCTCTTTAACCTAAATAAATTATTTTTTGAATTCTTTAATCGGAACATACGAGTGTAAAATTGATGCTAAAGGAAGACTACTTATTCCTTCACCATTAAAGAAGCAACTTTCGGCTTCACTTCAAGACGGTTTTGTTTTGAAGCGATCTGTGTTTCAGCCTTGTTTGGAATTGTACCCAATGAGTGAATGGAATTTAATGATGCAAAAAATAAACAAACTCAACCGTTTTGTAAAAAAAAATAACGATTTCATACGTCGTTTTACGGCAGGTGTTAAAGTGGTTGAAATTGACAACTTAGGCCGATTATTAATCTCTAAAGACTTGTCAGTTTTTGCTAAAATCTCTAAAGATATTGTCTTGTCTTCGGCGGTGAATATTATTGAAATTTGGGATAAAGAATTATATGAAAAAGCAATTGATGATTCTGTAGGCGACTTTGCAGATTTAGCTGAAGATGTAATGGGAAATGTAAATGATGATGACAATGGAATATCATAATCCAGTTCTTTTAAAAGAAACGGTAGACGGTTTGAATATTAAACCTAATGGAATTTATGTTGATGTTACATTTGGAGGTGGAGGACATTCAAAAGAAATATTAAATCGATTAGGTCCAGATGGAAAATTATTTGGTTTTGACCAAGATGAAGATGCATTTGAAAACGCTTTATTAGACGATCGATTTGTTTTGATTCCTGAGAATTTCAGATATATAAAAAGATTTTTAAGATTTCATGGCGTAAAAAGTGTCGATGGGATTTTAGCAGATTTAGGTGTTTCCTCTCACCAATTTGATGTTCCGGAAAGAGGTTTTTCAACACGATTTGACGCTCAATTGGATATGAGAATGAGTAAAAAAAACGAATTAGACGCTTTTAAAGTGGTTAATGAATATGATGAAACCAATTTGCGTCGGGTTTTTTTTGATTACGGAGAATTAAAAAATGCGCCTGCTTTATCGAGAAGAATTATCGAAGCTAGAGCACTAAATCCGATTCAAAAAACAGATGAATTAAAAACAATCTTAGGTCGTTTTTTACCCGCTCATAGCAGTAATAAAATTTTGGCACAAATATACCAAGCAATTAGAATTGAAGTCAATCAAGAAATGGATGTTTTGAAAGAATTTTTAGAACAGTCCCTTGAGATTTTAAAACCTGAAGGACGATTAAGTGTGATTTCGTATCACTCGTTAGAAGATAGATTGGTAAAACGATTCATGAAAAACGGATTGTTTGATGGAGAGCCAGAACGCGATTTCTTCGGAAATTTTTCTGTTCCATTCAAACTAGTAGGAAAATTAATTGTTCCAAACGATGCTGAAATCAAAATCAACAATAGAGCAAGAAGTGCCAAGTTGCGTATCGCAGAAAAGAAATAATTGATAAAAAACAGCTTAGTGCCTATTGCCTATAGCTTAAAGCATAACAAATGAAAAGCGGAGTTTACAGCATTTTAAAAGCGCGGTATTTAGTAAATGAAGATGCAACTAGAAACTGGCGATTCATTGTTTTTTTAATTATTCTAGCCATTTTAATGATTGCCAATACACATCGTTACGAACAAAAAGTCTTTAAAATTGCCGAATTGACAAATGAAGTTAAAGAATTAAGATCCGAATTTGTTGATAGAAGATCCGAATTAATGAAATTAAAAATGGAATCAACAATTTCAGATAAAATGGAATTAAGAGGGATTTATCCATCTCAAGTCCCACCCAAAAAAATAAAAGTAAAAAAACCAATAGAGAAAAGTTTCTTTAAAAAACTATGGCAGTAGAAGATAAAAATATTTCTTATCGTATTTATCTAATGGCGGTTTTCATCTTCTTGATGGCGATTGCTATTATGGTAAAACTCACTAATATTCAGTGGGTAGAAGGAAATTATTATCGCAAATTAGCCAAAGAACGATCAGTTAAAAATTTCATTATTCCAGCTAATAAAGGTAATATTTATTCGTCAGATGGAAGTCTTTTAGCAACATCGATTCCTAATTACAGTATACGATTTGATGCTGTTACTCCTAAAACTGTCGATTTTGAAAAGAATGTTAAGCCATTGTCCGATTCCCTTGCATTTTTACTAAACAAACCAAGTTCTTTTTTTGAATCTGAATTAAGAAGAGCTAAAGCAAACAAAAGCCGATATTTATTAATTGCTCGTGATTTGAGTTATACCCAATATGTAAAAATTAAAGGTTTTCCATTATTTAAACTTGGCGCAAATAAAGGTGGATTAATAGTAGAGCAAAAAACTGTTCGCGTTCATCCTATTGGAAAAATTGCAGAAAGAACAATTGGATATGAACGAATTACTCCAGCAGGTAATCCTGACGGGAAAGGAATAGAATGGTCATTCAGAAAATATTTAAATGGTAAAGATGGTAAAGTATTAAAGCAAAAAATCGCCAAAGGACAATGGAAACCCATTCGTGATATAAATGAAGTTGAACCTCATGATGGTTACGATGTGATTTCTACAATTGATGTTTACATCCAAGACATTGCTCACCACGCGTTGTTAAAACAATTAGAAGAATATGGTGCCGATCATGGTTGTGTTGTAGTTATGGAAACCAAAACCGGAAAAGTTAAAGCGATTTCCAACTTAGGAAAAGCAGAAGATGACACTTACTACGAAACGGTGAATTATGCTATTGCCGAATCTCATGAGCCAGGTTCTACTTTTAAATTGGTAGATATGATTGCTTTACTTGATGACAATAAAATTGACACTAGTAAAGTATACGATAGCAACGGTGGAACTATCATTTATAACGGAAAAAAAGTACGCGATTCACATGAAGGAGGTTATGGAAGAATATCATTAGCTAGAGGTTTTGAAGTATCTTCTAACACCATAATGGTTCAAGCTGTGTATGAAAATTATAAAAAGAATCCTCAAGAATTTGTTGACCGAATTGACCGTATGGGATTGAACAAACCACTCGGATTACCATTTAAAGGCGAAGGTATACCTAAAATTCCACAGCCAACAGATAAATCGTGGAGCGCCATATCACTGCCATGGATGGCATTTGGTTATGGAGTTGCCGTTACGCCACTCCAAACCTTAACACTTTATAATGCTATTGCCAACAATGGTGAAATGGTGAAACCCATTTTTGTTTCCGAAATTAAAGAATGGAATAAAACCATAAAAAAGTATGATAAGCAAGTTATCAATCCGAGTATTTGCTCACAAGAAACAATTAAAAAAGTAAGAGCGGTTTTACAGAATGTGGTAAAAAGAGGAACGGGTTCAAAGTTGTATTCTAAAGATTTTTCAATGGCAGGAAAAACAGGAACTGCTCAAGCAAATTATGGCAAAAATGGAGGAAACGACAAACATTACATTTCTTCTTTTGTTGGATTTTTCCCAGCAGAAAGTCCAAAATATTCTTGCATTGTAGTAGTACATAAACCCAACACTTCTAATAATAATTATTATGGTGCCGATGTTGCTGGTCCCGTTTTTAAACGCATTGCTCAAAAGATATTTACAGATTCGCCTTCCACAAATGAGATAAAAAATCTAAATAGAAAAGTCAGCACTCAAGAGTTAAGTTATCAAAACTATTACAATAAAGAAACGCCAAAATACATACCAAATCTAAAAGGAATGTCGGGTATGGATGCTATTGCTTTATTAGAAAATTTAAAATTAAAAGTGAAAGTTATTGGCGTTGGAAAAGTGAAATCACAATCCATTCAAGCTGGTCAACCAATCATAATAAACGCAACTATATTACTAGAATTATCGTGAGTATTCTTAAAAACATATTGTACAAAGTAGCGATTGAAGCAGTAAAAGGTTCAACAGAATTCAACGTGAATAAAATTGAATTTGACTCAAGAAAAATTCAAGAAAATGATGTTTTTGTTGCTATTAGAGGATCTCTTTCAAATGGGCATGACTTTATAGAAACCGCTATTAATTTAGGCGCAATTGCCATAGTTTGCGATACTTTTCCAGAAGTAATTGTAACCGGAATAACCTATATAAAAGTAAAAGACACAAATGCAGCATTAGCTTTTATGGCTGCAAATTTTTATGACAATCCGTCTTCAAAATTACAATTGGTAGGAATTACGGGAACAAATGGGAAAACAACTATCGCCTCTCTTTTATATCAATTGTTTAAAAAAGCAGGGTATAAAGTAGGGCTACTTTCTACTGTAAAAATAATGGTTGATGAAGAAGAACACAAAGCTACTCATACCACTCCAGATTCTCTTTCAATTAATTTTTACTTAAATGAAATGATTGAAAAAGGTGTCGACTATTGTTTTATGGAAGTAAGCTCACACGGAATACATCAAAAACGTACCGAAGGTTTGCAATTTGCAGGGGGCGTTTTTACCAATTTATCTCATGATCATTTAGATTACCATGCCACTTTTTCTGAATATCGAGATGTAAAAAAATCATTTTTTGATCAGCTATCTAAAAATGCTTTTGCTTTAACCAATGTAGATGACAAAAATGGTTTGGTAATGTTGCAAAATTCGATGGCTCGTAAATTAACCTATGGTTTAAAAACCTATGCTATATACAAAGCTCAAATTTTAGAAAACCAATTAAGTGGATTGCTTCTTAAAATCAATGAAAATGAAGTTTGGGTGCGATTAATTGGAACTTTTAACGCTTACAATTTATTGGCTATTTACGGTACTGCAGTCGAACTTGGATTAGAAAGTCTTGAAGTGTTACGATTGTTATCGGAGTTGGAAAGTGTGTCGGGGCGTTTCCAATTTATAGTTTCAAATGATAAAATAACAGCAATTGTTGATTATGCTCACACGCCAGATGCTCTAGAAAATGTACTGAATACCATTAATGATATCAGAACCAAAAATGAGCAATTAATTACAGTAGTTGGTTGTGGCGGCGATAGAGATAAAACCAAAAGACCAATCATGGCAAACATCGCCACAAAATTGAGCGATAAAGTTATTATCACTTCAGATAATCCAAGGACAGAAGATCCAAAAACAATAATTGCTGAAATGGAAGCAGGTGTAGAACCTCAAAATTATAAAAAATCGCTATCTATTGAAGATAGAAAACAAGCAATAAAAACAGCTTGCCAGCTAGCAAATGCTAATGACATAATTCTTATAGCAGGAAAAGGTCATGAAACTTATCAAGAGATTAACGGCATTCGTCATGATTTTGATGATATGAAAATAGTAAAAGAAATTTTAGAACAATTAAATAAATAAACAGAACTTGATTTTAGAAGCTTTACTACTAAACTTCTAAACTCATAAACTTCTAAACTATGTTATACTACTTATTTGAATATTTAGACAAAACATTAGATGTACCTGGAACCGGAGTATTTCAATACATTACGTTTCGTTCTGCATTAGCATTAATTCTTTCTTTAATGATTTCAACTATTTATGGAAAAAAAATAGTGGCGTTTCTAAGAAAACAACAAGTAGGTGAAACGGTTAGAGAACTTGGTTTAGAAGGTCAAAATCAAAAAGCAGGAACACCTACCATGGGTGGATTAATCATCATAATTGCAACTTTAATTCCGGTGATATTATTAACTAAACTAAATAATATTTATATCATACTATTGATTATCACTACTCTTTGGATGGGAACAATAGGTTTTATAGACGATTATATTAAAATTTTCAAAAAAGACAAACAAGGTTTAAAAGGCATTTTTAAAGTTATTGGTCAAGTTGGATTGGGATTAATAGTTGGTTCTGTTTTGTATTTTCATCCCGGAGTTACTGTTCGTGAAAAATCATCAAAACCAATTACTTTTAATCAAACAGAAACGGTTGTAAAACAAATTCCAAAAGAAATAAAATCAACCACCACCACAATTCCTTTTACAAAAAACAACGAATTAGATTATGCAAAATTCATCGAATGGACAGGTGATGATTATGAAAATTGGGCTTGGTTGGTATTCATTCCAATAGTAATTTTTATCATCACAGCAGTTTCTAATGGTGCCAATTTAACCGATGGGATAGACGGTTTAGCAGCTGGTACTTCGGCCATTTCGGTACTTGCATTAGGGATTTTCACCTTCGTTTCTGGTAACTTGATTTTGTCGAGTTATCTCAATGTAATGTACATCCCCAATTCTGGTGAAATGACAGTATTTATTGCAGCTTTTGTTGGGGCACTAATCGGATTCCTTTGGTACAATTCCTATCCTGCAACAGTATTTATGGGAGACACAGGTAGTTTAACTATAGGTGGAATTATAGCAGTACTCGCCATATCCGTAAGAAAAGAAATGTTATTACCTGTTTTATGTGCCATTTTCTTTGCCGAAAACGCCTCTGTAATTATTCAAGTATTCTATTTCAAATACACAAAAAAACGTTTTGGCGTAGGGCGAAGGGTTTTTCTAATGGCGCCTTTACATCATCATTATCAGAAAAAAGGATATCACGAAAGTAAAATTGTAACCCGATTTTGGATTGTTACTATACTATTAGCAATTGTTTCAATTGTAACATTAAAATTACGATAGTGAAACGATTAGTGGTTCTTGGAGGAGGAGAAAGTGGAGTAGGAACTGCCATTTTAGGGAAACAAAAAGGATATGATGTTTTTGTATCTGATTTCGGAAAAATAAAAGACAATTACAAACAAGTTCTTATAAATAACGACATCAATTGGGAAGACGAAAAGCATACAGAAGATTTAATTCTGAATGCAGATGTGGTAATGAAAAGTCCGGGAATTCCAGATAAAGCGCCAATTGTAAAACAGCTTACAGGAAAAGGAATTCCTGTTATTTCAGAAATAGAGTTTGCTTTTCCATATACCAAAGCAATTACTATTGGAATTACAGGTAGTAATGGCAAAACCACAACCACAATGTTAACCTACCATTTGTTAAAATCAGGAGGTTTAAATGTAGGCCTAGGAGGTAACATCGGGAAAAGTTTTGCATGGCAAGTTGCCGACGAAAATTTCGATTCATATGTATTAGAATTGAGCAGTTTTCAATTAGACGGAATAGTAAATTACAAACCACACATTGCAATTATTACCAACATTAGTCCAGATCATTTAGACCGATACGAATATAAATATGAAAATTATATCGCTTCTAAATTTAGAATTACAATGAATCAAACAGAAGAAGATTACCTTATTTATGATGCAGACGATGAGGCAATAAAAAACTGGTTACACAACAATAAAACAAAAGCAAAACTGATTCCTTTTTCTTTAACAAATAAGTTGGAAAACGGAGCATTTATAAACAACAAAACCATGGAATTAAACATCAACCAAGAAGAATTTATGATGGAAACATCACAAATTGCATTAGAAGGACAGCACAACATGAAAAACGCAATGGCCGCCACTTCTGTAGCACAGTTAATGCGCATCAGAAAGGAAACCATCCGCGAAAGCTTGTCTAATTTTCAAGGCGTTGAACATCGATTGGAGAAAGTACTTAAAATTCAAAATGTACTCTACATCAACGACAGTAAAGCTACGAATGTAAATGCCACTTTCTTTGCTCTTGACAGTATGACAACACCAACTATTTGGATTGTTGGTGGTGTTGATAAAGGGAATGATTATAGCGAATTAATGGCTTTAGTACATGAAAAAGTAAAAGCAATTATTTGCCTTGGTGTTGAAAATAAAAAGATAGTTGATGCTTTTGGAAATGTGGTCGACATGATGGTGGAAGTCGATAACATGCACGATGCCGTAAATACAGCGCGACACATTGCCGAAAAAGGAGACACTGTACTTCTCTCGCCAGCATGCGCCAGTTTTGATTTGTTTCAAAATTATGAGGATAGAGGAAATCAATTTAAATACGAAGTGAAAAATTTATAATGTAGGATTGAAGATTTGTGATTTAGGAATTAAATTCCTAATTCCTATATCCTAATTCCCAAATCAAAAAAATGAAAGAACTAATAAACAGTTTAAAAGGAGATAAAGTTATTTGGGCATTCGTGTCACTTTTGGCATTATTTTCATTTATGCCTGTTTTTAGCGCCAGTAGTAATTTGGCTTATTTAAGAAATGGAACAGGAAATGCAGTAACTTATCTAATAAAACATTTAGCACATATTTTTATTGGATTTTTTATTATTTATCAAGTACATAAAATCCCCTATCATTATTTTAGAGGAATATCACGAATAGCATTACCTATTGTTTGGATTTTGTTAGTGTATACTTTAGTAAAAGGATCTGTAATTGATGGCGCTAATGCCAGTAGATGGATTCAAGTGCCTTTTATTGGAGTTTCTTTTCAAACTTCAACTTTTGCTGCCATTGTTTTATATATTTATGTAGCTCGTTATTTATCCAAATCAAGGGATGAAAAACCAACCTTTCAACAATCTTTATTTGAATTATGGCTGCCCGTTTTTATTACGGTCCTTCTTATTCTACCAGCCAATTTTTCAACTGCTGCTTTGATTTTTGCCATGGTAATGATGTTGGCTTTTATTGGAAAATATCCTTTAAAATATATTGCTGTAATTCTAGGAACCGGAGTGGTAGCTTTAGTGTTTTTTATTTTAGTTGTTAAAGCTTTTCCAGATGCATTTCCTAATCGTGTTGATACTTGGATTAGCCGTATCGATAACTTTACAAGTAACAAACCTGGAGAAGATGATTACCAGATTGAAAAAGCAAAAATAGCAATTGCTTCAGGTGGGTTTTATGGGCTTGGGCCAGGAAAAAGTATTCAGAAAAACTTTTTACCTCAATCATCCTCCGATTTTATTTTTGCTATTATAGTTGAAGAATACGGTCTCTTAGGTGCTATTTCAGTTATAGGAATATACCTGCTTTTACTATTCCGATTCGTAATTGCCGCACATAAATCGAATACACTTTTCGGAAAATTAGTTGTAGTTGGGTTAGGTTTTCCAATAATTTTTCAAGCTTTAATTAATATGGCTGTTGCTGTCGAATTATTGCCTGTAACCGGACAAACTTTACCGCTTATTAGTTCTGGCGGAAGTTCTGTTTGGATGACTTGTATAGCACTCGGAATTATTTTAAGTGTGACCAAAAAAGAAGAAGAAATTGCCCAAGAATTAAGTGAAAAGCAAAAAAGAGAAGACGCTTTACAAAAGCTTATCGATAAACAATTACAAGAAGACGAAGACGAAGAAACCAAAGAAGAAAATTATTCGATTACCGATAATCCAATGAATGCAGTTTTGAACAAAAAATAAATGTATAGCAGTGGTCTGACTCAGTTACTCAGCCGCTCAGTTACTCAGCAACTCAAAAAAATGAAACCATACAAATTTATACTAAGCGGCGGCGGAACAGGAGGGCACATCTATCCTGCAATTGCTATTGCTAATGAATTAAAATTGCGTTTTCCAAATGCAGAATTTCTTTTTGTTGGTGCTCAAGACAAAATGGAAATGCAAAAAGTGCCTCAAGCAGGTTACAAAATTGAAGGTCTTTGGATTGCAGGTTTGCAAAGAAAAATTTCACGTCAAAATATTATGTTTCCATTTAAATTAATGAGTAGTTTATGGAAATCCAGAAAAATAATAAAACGATTCAAACCCGATGTAGTTATCGGAACAGGTGGTTTTGCTAGTGGCCCATTATTACAAATGGCAAATAGTTTAAACATTCCAACAGTCATTCAAGAACAAAATTCCTATCCAGGAATTACAAATAAATTGCTGAGTAAAAAAGCCAATGTTATTTGTGTGGCATATGAAAATTTAGAGCGGTTTTTCCCAAAAGAGAAAATTGTTTTCACCGGAAATCCTGTCCGTCAAGATGTGTTAGACGCTAGTAATAAAAAACAAGAAGGAGTAACGTATTTTAAATTAGATGCTACTAAAAAAACACTATTAATTCTCGGCGGAAGTCTCGGCGCAAGAAGAGTAAATCAATTAATTGCAAAAGAAATCGATTTTCTATTAGCAACCGAAATTCAAATTTTTTGGCAATGTGGGAAATTGTATTTTGAAGAATACAAACATTTTAATGAGAAAAAAAACGTGCAAGTCGTTGCGTTTATTGATAAGATGGATTTGATTTATGCAGCTTCCGATTTTGTAATTTCACGAGCTGGTGCATCGTCGGTTTCGGAATTGTGTTTGGTAGGAAAACCAGTAATTTTTATTCCATCTCCAAATGTAGCAGAAGACCATCAAACTAAAAATGCCAAAGCAATTGTAGATAATAATGCTGCGATGCTTTTAAAAGAAAATGAATTAGACGAAAAGTTTGAAAATGTTTTTACTGATTTAATTTTAAATGAAAAAAAACAAATTGAATTAAGTCAAAATATAAAAAAATTAGCCAAACCCAACGCCACTAAAGACATTGTAGAACAAATATTAAAATTAGTTTAATGTTTCAAGTTTCAAGTTTCAAAGCCTGAAACTTGAAACCTGAAACTTGAAACAAAAAAATGAATCTAAACCAAATACATAACGTCTATTTCATCGGAATCGGAGGCATCGGAATGAGTGCTCTAGCGCGTTATTTCCAAAACATTGGCAAAAGTGTTTCAGGTTATGATAAAACACCAACCATGCTAACCAATGAGTTAATTGCTGATGGAATGAACATTCATTTTGAAGACAACATTAGTTTAATTCCAACCGATTATTTTATAGAAAATACACTGGTAATTGTAACTCCAGCTGTTCCAGTTTTACATTCAGAATGGAATTATTTTATAGAAAGAGATTATATAATAAAAAAACGTGCAGAAGTTCTAGGAATTATAACCAAAGATACCTTTTGTTTCGCTGTCGCAGGAACCCATGGCAAAACAACTACATCAAGTATACTCGGACATATACTTTATGAAAGTGGAGCCGATGTTACTGCTTTTCTAGGTGGAATTGTAGAAAACTACAATTCCAATTTAATTGGAAATGGCAAAACTGTAACAGTCGTTGAAGCAGATGAATTTGACAGATCGTTCCTGCATTTGCATCCTAATATTGCATGTGTTACTTCTATGGATGCCGATCATTTGGATATATATGGTGATGCTGCTACTATTGAAGAATCCTTCAGAGAATTTGCTAATAAAGTTGCAGATAAAACAAAAATCTTCATCCCAAAAGGATTGCCTTTAGAAGGTTTAACTATTGCCATAAATGAAGAAGCAACTTTTACTGCTTTTAATATCAGAATTGAAAACAGTACTTATGTTTTTGATGTACAAACGCCCTCAGAAATAATTACAAATATTGAATTCAGTTTACCTGGACATCACAATCTAATGAATGCTTTAATGGCTTTAGCGATGGCTAAAACGTTTGGTTCCCCAACCAATTCCATTGCTAAAGCCTTAGCATCATTTATAGGAGTTCAAAGACGATTTTCTTATCAAATAAAAACAGATAAGTTGGTTTATATTGATGACTATGCACATCATCCAACCGAAATAAACGCGGTACATCAAGCTGTTAGAGAATTATATCCGAATCAAAAAGTATTGGCCATTTTTCAACCTCATTTGTTTAGTAGAACTAAAGATTTTGCAGATGACTTTGCCAAAAGTTTAGATGCTTTTGATGAAATTATTTTATTGGATATTTATCCAGCTCGTGAATTACCAATGGACGGAATTACATCAAGTTGGTTGCTTTCAAAAATGAAAAATGAAAACAAAAAGTTGGTGTCAAAAGAAAATTTAATTCCAACAATTTTAGAAAATAATGCAACAGTTATTGTTACAATTGGAGCTGGAGATATAGGAGAATTGGTTCCATCTATAAAAAAAGTTTTAGCTGAATAAAAAAAAGAAATAATTATGAGATTTTTCAACTGGTCATTCATAAGATTATTACTAATGTTCGTGTTAGTAATATTTCTATATTCCTTTGCGAAGTACCGAAATGACAATAGAAAACTGATTAAATCAGAAGTAATTTTTCTAGAAGGAGATAACCTTTTTGTGAAGTACGAAATGGTTAATAAATTGTTAATAGAAAATAAAAGAGATGTAAAAACCATCGCAAAAGTTGAAGTAGATTTGAACAAATTGGAAAATTCTATCAATAAACAGGAAATGATTGAGAAATCGGAAGTCTTTTTAAGTGTGGATGGAGTTTTAAAAGCAGTGGTAAAACAAAAAACACCAATTGCAAGAGTGATGAATGAGCAGGGGTCTTTTTATATTGATTATGAAGGGAATAGAATGCCATTATCAAATATAAATACAGCAAGAGTTTTACTTGTTTCGGGGGGAATAAATAATAAAAATAGTAAAGATTTAGCCGATTTATTTCGGATAATATATGATGATGATTTTTTGAAAAAGAACATCATTGGTGTGCAAATTTTGCCCAACCAGTCGCTAATTATGAAAAATAGAAATTTTGATTATGAGATTGAATTCGGTAAAACAATAAATGTAAAAAAGAAAATAAATAACTACAAAGCATTTTTTCAAAAAGCAGCTTTAGATAGTTCTTTATACAAATACAAAAAAATAAATCTGATGTTTACGCAACAAGTAGTTTGCACTAAATAAGGAAATGATGGAAAAAGAGAATATTGCAGTTGGATTAGATATTGGTACAACTAAAATCGTTGCCATGATTGGCAAGAAAAACGAGTACGGTAAGCTAGAAATTTTAGGTGTTGGTAAATCTAAAAGTTTAGGCGTTGCTCGTGGTGTGGTTAATAATATTACCCAAACCATTCAGTCTATTCAACAAGCAGTTAGTGAAGCAGAAGAGAATTCTGGCTATAAAATCAACGATGTTGTAGTTGGAATTGCAGGACAACATATTCGTAGTATACAACATACCGATTACATCAGTAGAAGCAACCCAGAAGAAGTAATCAGCGGGAATGATATTCAATTGTTAATTGACCAAGTAAATAAATTGGCAATGCTTCCAGGTGAAGAAATTATACATGTATTGCCACAAGAATTTAAAATCGATGGACAATCTGAAATAAAAGAACCAATCGGAATGTATGGTGGGCGATTAGAAGCCAGTTTTCACGTAGTTGTTGGACAAGCGTCTTCTATCAGAAATGTTGGCCGTTGCATTCAAAGCTCTGGAATAGAATTATCCGGATTAACTCTAGAACCTTTAGCTTCATCAGACGCAGTTTTAAGTCAGGAAGAAAAAGAAGCTGGAGTTGCATTAATTGATATTGGTGGTGGAACAACCGATTTGGCCATTTTTAAAGACGGAATTATTCGCCACACCGCTGTAGTTCCTTTCGGAGGAAATGTAATCACCGATGATATAAAAGAAGGCTGTTCGATCATCGAAAAACAAGCCGAATTATTAAAAACAAAATTTGGTTCAGCTTGGCCAGGAGAAAACAAAGACAACGAAATTGTTTCTATTCCAGGTCTTCGTGGGAGAGATCCAAAAGAAATATCATTAAAGAATTTGTCTAAGATAATTCATGCTCGTGTCGTTGAAATTATCGAGCAAGTGTATGCCGAAATAAAATCATACGGTCATGAAGATCCAAGAAAAAAATTAATAGCTGGAATTGTTTTAACAGGAGGAGGATCACAATTGTTACACATCAAACAATTAGTTGAGTATATCACTGGAATGGACACTCGAATTGGTTATCCAAACGAACATTTAGCAGGGAATTCAAGTGAAGAAATTTCAAGTCCATTATACGCAACTGCAGTAGGATTGGTTATGAACAGTATTGCAAATAATACTTTCAGTGCCTACAAATTGGAAATGGTAGATACCTTAATTGATAAACCCACCCAAATCGAAGCTAAACCAATAGTGGAAGCTATTGTTCCAGAACAAGAAACAAAAGAAATAGTATTAGAAATAGATCAAAAAGAACTCGAAACAGAAACTACAGAAAATAAGATTAGAAAATCATTTTTTGACAAATATGTAGACAAGATCAAAGAGTTTTTAGACAATGCAGAATAATTAGAATATACAATAAAACAAAACCAAAATAGTATGATAAGCAACTCAGAATTTGGAAACATCTCATTTGATTTACCCAAAAATCAATCAAATGTAATTAAAGTAATCGGAGTTGGTGGCGGAGGAAGTAACGCAATCAACCACATGTTTAAACAAGGAATCAAAGGCGTTGATTTTATTGTTTGTAATACCGATTCTCAAGCTTTGCAAAACAGTCCGGTTCCCAATAAAATTCAGTTAGGTGTTAGCTTAACAGAAGGATTAGGAGCAGGTGCAAATCCAGATGTTGGTCAACAATCAGCAATCGAAAGCATCGCTGATATCGAAAAAATGTTGGATTCCAATACCAAAATGATTTTCATCACTGCAGGAATGGGTGGCGGAACCGGTACAGGTGCCGCTCCGGTAATTGCTCAATTGGCAAAAGAACGCGATATTCTGACAGTCGGAATTGTAACTATTCCTTTTCAATTTGAAGGAAAAGTGAGAATCGAACAAGCTTTACTTGGTGTTGAAAAATTAAGAAAACAAGTCGATTCGTTAATCGTTATCAATAATAATAAATTAAGAGAAGTATACGGAAACCTCGGATTTAAAGCTGGGTTCTCAAAAGCAGATGAAGTATTAGCTACTGCTTCTCGAGGAATAGCAGAGGTTATCACACATCACTATACGCAAAATATAGATTTAAAAGATGCGAAAACTGTTCTGGCAAATAGCGGTACAGCGATAATGGGTTCTGCTATTGCAACTGGTGATAACAGAGCAAAAGAAGCAATCATTTCTGCATTGGATTCGCCATTGTTAAATGACAATAAAATTTCGGGAGCTAAAAACGTATTGTTGCTTATCGTTTCGGGTTCAAGTGAAATTACTATTGATGAAATAGGAGAAATCAACGACCACATTCAGACTGAAGCAGGTCACAATGCCAATATTATTATGGGTGTTGGTGAAGATGAATCATTAGGTGAATCTGTTGCTGTAACAATAATTGCTACTGGTTTTAATGTAGAACAACAAAACGAAATTGTAAATACAGAACCTAAAAAAATCATACATTCTTTAGAAGAAGATCAAAAAATTGTACGTGATTTAACCAATAAAGCAATTTCTTCTTTCGAATCTTTTATGGATATTAAAGTTGAAGAAGCTATAGAAGTGCCATTTGAAATCAAAGCAGAAGCTATTGAAGAAAAAATAATTTTTGAATTAATTGATGATGAAATTCCAGCGCCAATCGTTTCAAAAACTATCAATAATGATTTGATTGCAATGAATGATTTCATTCGAAATCTAGATGTTACATTTGAAATAGTATCTCCAATTGAAGATATCGATTTCCAATTTACAACTCCACCTATAAGCGAAGTTAAAGAGGTGGAAACTCAAATGTTAAAAGAAGAAGAACAAATAGCATTCTCATTTGATTTGCCAATAGCTAAATCTGAGACAAAAGAAGACGAAAATAAAATAGTTTTCGATTTATCAGAGGCCACAAGAGATATTAAAGTAAATGAGCAAATCGAATTTGTTCCGGTTACCGAATTAAATGAAAACGGTATAATAAAATATTCTCTCGAAGAATATATGGAAATGGAAAATGATTTAATCAATTCAAAACCAAATGAAATTGCTTCTGAGCCAATTGTAGTAGCTCCTTTAGATTTTGAATTGGATATTACTTTAAAAGAAGTAGCCGAACCTGCTCAGCCTGTTTATGCTACTCATAGCGACGATTTTTCACCTATAGATATGTCTATCGAAGATATTTTGAAAGTCCGAGCCGACGAAAGAAGATTGAAATTAAAAGAATTCAACTATAAATTTCACAACAATCCATCTAAAGTTGATGAGCTAGAAAAAGAGCCAGCCTACAAAAGATTTGGAGTTGATTTATCTGATAACAATAACCAAAATAACAATTCAAGAATGTCTTTAGGAACCGATAGTAATGACGATATACAATTGCGTTCTAACAATTCTTTCTTGCACGATAATGTAGATTAATTTTAACTAACCTAGTTTTTTTTAGCCCGAAAGTTCATTAGAATTTTCGGGTTATTTTTTTTATCTTTGCGATGCTTTTTAGAAGCGAATGGCTTAGGGATTTTTGCAATCCATTTTCCTGCTGCATTTCCAAAACATTTTTTTTAAAAAATGGTTTTTCCCGTGCATCAGGGCTAGTTGGTAAACCATATTTCCTAATCTAACTTTCTAAAAAGTCTAACTTTCTAAAAATCAAAACATGAGTTTATCATCACAAATAATGGACGAACTTAAAAATGCCATGCGTGCCAAAGACACCATAGCATTAGAAGCGTTAAGAGCCATCAAGTCAGAATTGTTATTAGCACAAACAGCTACTGGATCTGCAGCAGAAATATCAGAAGAAGAAGAAATAAAAATCTTACAACGATTGGTAAAAATGCGTAAAGACAGCGCCGGAATTTTCACAACACAAAACCGCCCTGATCTTGCCGAACCCGAATTGGCGCAAATCGCAATCATCGAAAAATTCCTTCCAGCACAATTGTCAGAAGTTGAAATTGAAGTTATCATTACCAAAATTATTGCAGAAACTGGCGCTGCTGGAATCGCATCTATGGGTAAAGTAATGGGATTAGCATCAGCTCAAATCGGCGGACAAGCAGAAGGGAAAACCATTTCTGCTATTGTTAAGAAACTTTTAGTTTAAACAATTAAGGAATTTGGATTTAGGATTGCTTCGCCAGTTCGAGCAAAGCTCTCGGGTTGGGAATTTTTTAAATCCTAAATATTTAAATCCTTAGTCCTAAATAAAAAATGGCTTCGTAGTTCAACTGGATAGAATATCAGATTTCGGCTCTGATGGTTGCAGGTTCGAACCCTGCCGAGGTCACGAATGAATACTTAAAAAAGAAAAACGCCAAGCTCGCTTGAGCGTTTTTCTTTTTTAAGTATTTTCAAAGCGGAGCTTTGTCAGGGAAGGAGAAGCCAACCCTGCCGAGAAAATTCAAATATCAAGCTCGCTTGAAATATTTATATCACACTTTTAATTTTTTAAATTGGAGCTTTAAGACTAAAATGGGCAATCCCTGTAGAGAAACCCAAATTAATAGCTCGCTTGAATTGGTTTCTCCAATTTAAGTAAAATAAAAACATAGTATTAATTTAAATCAAAATCTAAAACATAATAAACAACTTTTAATACTACTATTTTTTTTATTTAAGTAATTAACTAAATATTTAATTATTTTTATACAAATTTTGAAGTTTTATACTTATTTTTGTTTTTGAACAATTTTTAAAAACACATAATATGAAAAAAACTACTCTTTTATCTTTAAAATGCTTGGTTGTAATTGCTTTTACACAAGTATTAAATGCACAACAAATTTACACAAATGGTCCATTATCAACTGGAGCCACTTCAAATAGTGGAGTTACGGCACCTGCAGGCTATACTTGGAGCGAGTGTCAAAATGATACTGGTAACACTACTGAATCTAATTCAAATGCTGGGTTTAGTGCTATTTATACCATTAATGCGGCTGCTCCAATTAATAATGCTTTAGCGGATAATTTTATAGTGCCTGTAAATCAAATTTGGAGTATTACAAGTTTTGATTTTTTTGGTTACCAAACCGGAAGTGCTGCAACACCTAATCCATTTGATCAATTAAGAGTTCAAATATATAATGGTGACCCAGCAGCTGGGGGTACAGTAATTGCAGGTAATTTTACTACAAATGTTTTAGATGTTGCTAATAGTGGTGATGCTTTAATGTACAGATTATTTAATTCATCTGTGCCAGCTCCAACTGCAACAGGAACAACAAGAAAAATATGGAGGTTAAGAGGAAATTTAACTGCAACATTACCAGCAGGAACCTATTGGGTTGCATTTCAAGCTCACACAACTAGTGATGCAGCTGGATTTTTTCCAGCAGTTACCATTCCAGGAACCAGAGGTTTAGTTGGTTGGAATGCTTCGCAAAGTACATTAACAATTCCAGCTTATACAGGTATTTTTGATACTGGAAATCCAGCAACAGCACCTGATGTAAACCAAGACATTCCTTTTGTTATTAACGGAACTTTAGGAGTAAATGAAAATTCATTTGAAGCAAGTATTTCATTATCGCCGAATCCTGTAAAAAATGTACTTTCAATTTCTGTGACTTCAGATACAACAATCAATGCTTATGAAATATTTGATGTTAATGGTAAAGTTGTTAAAGCTATGAATAGTAATTCTAGTATTTCTGAAATCAATGTTTCAGAATTATCAATTGGAAATTACATATTGAAATTACAATCAGATAAAGGTGTAGCTTCTAAAAAGTTCATTAAAGAATAATTAACAATTATCTAATATTAAAAAAGCCATTTGGAATTATTCTAAATGGCTTTTTTTATTAATTGTAATTTATTTTAGGAAATTAATTTTTTCAAATCAGTAATAGTTTGTGTAGGGTTTGTAGCTTTAAAAACAAAATTTCCAGCAACTAATACATCAGCACCAACATTAACCAATTGAAGTGCGTTTTTATCGGTTACACCACCGTCAATTTCAATTAGTGTTGTAGCATTGTTTCTGGTTATGATTTCCTTTAATTTTTCTATTTTAGAATAGGTGTTTTCAATAAATGATTGTCCGCCAAAACCTGGATTTACACTCATGATACAAACCATATCAATGTCTTTTATAACGTCCTCTAACAAATTTACATTCGTATGTGGATTTAAGGCAACTCCGGCTTTCATTCCTTCTGCTTTTATGGCTTGTAAGGTTCTATGAAGATGTGTACAAGCTTCATAATGAACCGTAAGTATATTGGCTCCCAATTGTGAAAAAGTTTTAATATAACGATCTGGATCGACAATCATTAAATGAACATCGATGGTTTTTTTGGCATGTTTAGTAATTGCTTCTAAAACGGGCATTCCGAAAGAAATATTTGGAACAAATACACCATCCATGATGTCAATGTGAAACCAGTCGGCATTAGAGTTATTAATCATTTCGATGTCGCGTTGGAGATTGGCGAAATCGGCGGCTAAAATAGAAGGTGCAATTATTGTATTTTTCATTTTAGTTTGAATTGTTTTGGCAAAGGTAAAATTTTAACCGCAAAGTGCGCAAGGTTTTACGCAAAGTTCGTAATGAAAGTTTGACTTGAATTTACAGTTGTGTTGCGTGAAGGATAGAGCAATTGTTTGAGCTCTTTTTAAATGATGTAACGCAGTGAAAAAATTTAAAAAAGCGAGTGCGAAAGCCTGACCCGAAGTTTTTACGGAGGGACACGCCATAAAAAATAAAACTCCGGACCCGAGCCAAAGGCGAACAGAGCGAAGCTAAATCAGCCGGAGTTTCAATCATCACACGAGAGCTTTGCTCGAACTGGCGAAGCAATCAAAAAAGCAGTTTTTTGGTTGATGATAAAAAGCAAAACTCCGGTAATCAGCCGGAGTTTCAATCATCAATCAAAAAACGAACAGTTTTGAAACTGTTGTTGCGGTTTTAGTTTCACACTGAACTTGTCGAAGTGTTACCCTAAATACGTTTTCAAGATTTTACTTCTTGAAGTATGTTTTAATCTGCGAATTGCTTTTTCTTTAATTTGACGAACTCTTTCTCGAGTTAAGTCGAATGTTTCACCTATTTCTTCTAATGTCATAGGATGTTGGTCACCAAGTCCAAAATACAAACGAACTACATCAGCTTCTCTTGGTGTTAAGGTTTCTAAAGAACGTTCGATTTCGGTACGCAATGATTCGTGAATTAATTCTCTATCTGGATTTGGAGATTCACCCGAACGCAAAACGTCGTATAGGTTAGAATCTTCTCCTTCAACAAGTGGCGCATCCATAGACAAATGACGTCCTGAATTTTTCATTGACTCTTTTACGTCATTCACAGTCATGTCTAGCTCTTTTGCAATTTCTTCAGCTGAAGGCGGACGTTCATTAGATTGCTCTAACAAAGCGTACATTTTATTGATTTTATTTATAGAACCAATCTTATTCAAGGGTAAACGAACAATACGAGATTGTTCTGCTAATGCTTGAAGAATAGATTGGCGAATCCACCAAACCGCATAAGAAATGAATTTAAAACCACGCGTTTCATCAAAACGTTGTGCGGCTTTAATTAAACCTAAATTTCCTTCGTTAATTAAATCCGGAAGTGTAAGGCCTTGATTTTGATATTGTTTTGCAACGGATACCACGAAACGCAAATTGGCTTTTGTTAATTTTTCTAATGCACGTTGGTCACCTGCTTTGATTTTCTGAGCTAATTCTACTTCTTCGTCAGCAGTAATCAAATCAACTTTTCCAATTTCTTGTAGGTATTTGTCTAAGGAAGCAGTTTCACGATTGGTTACCTGCTTGGTGATTTTGAGCTGTCTCATTTATTTTTTCCTTTGCTTTAAAGTGTTCAAGTCTTGTACGCTATAAGTTACTAAAAAGTTACAAAAAAGAGAAAAAAAAAATTAAAAACCCCAACTTAATCACTCAAGTTGGGGTTTCTTATAAAGTTTAAAATTATTATTCTCCTTTTGGAGTAATTTTATTTTCTTCTCTAGGAGGTCTAGGCAAAAGTGCTTTTCTTGACACTTTTTCTTTTCTCGTTTTCGGATCTACACCTAAGTATTTCACCATGAATACGTCTCCCATATTTACAACATCAGAAACATTTTCGGTACGTTCCCAAGCCAATTCAGAAACGTGAAGTAATACTTCATTTCCTGGGGCCTGAGTATATTCTACAACTGCACCAAAATCAAGCATTTTAATGACTTTCACTTCGTAAGCTTCACCCATAACAGGTTTGAAAATAATAGAGTCGATTTTTGCTAAAACGGCTGCAATTCCGTTTGGATCAGTACCAAGAATTTCAACAACACCTTGCTCATCAACTTCATTAATAACTATGGTTGTTCCAGTCGCTTTTTGCAATTCTTGAATTACTTTTCCTCCAGGTCCAATTAGCGCACCAATAAAAGCACCAGGAATGGTTCTCATGATGATTTTTGGAGCATGAACTTTTACATCTTCTCTTGGTTGAGCCAATGTTTCTGTTAATTTTCCTAAAATATGTAAACGTCCATCACGAGCTTGAGCTAAAGCTTGCTCCATGATTTCGTATTTCAATCCGTCAATCTTAATGTCCATTTGACAAGCTGTAATTCCTTCTGATGTTCCGGTTACTTTAAAATCCATATCTCCTAAATGATCTTCATCACCTAAGATATCAGATAAAACTGCAAAACGTTCTCCATCAGTAATCAATCCCATCGCAATTCCGGAAACCGGACGAGTCATTTGGACTCCCGCATCCATCAAAGCTAATGTTCCAGCACAAACAGTTGCCATAGAAGAAGAACCGTTTGATTCTAATACTTCAGAAACTACTCTAATAGTATAAGGACAATCAGCAGGAATCATGTTTTTCAATGCACGTTGTGCTAAGTTTCCGTGACCTACTTCACGACGAGAAGTTCCTCTTAATGGACGAGCTTCTCCAGTTGAAAATGGGGGGAAATTATAGTGTAGATAGAATTTTTCTTCTCCTTGCTCTGATGGAGAATCAATTTGGTTAGCTTCTCGAGATGTTCCTAGAGTTGCTGTTGCCAATGCTTGAGTTTCTCCACGTGTAAACAATGCTGAACCATGAACCGAAGGTAAGTAATCTACTTCACACCAAATTGGGCGAATTTCAGTAGTTTTTCTTCCATCTAAACGAGTTCCTAAATCTAACGTTACATTACGAACTGCCTCTTTATTTACTTTGTAGAAATATTTCCCTACTAAATCAACGTTTTCAGCTAATTCTTCATCTGTAAACAATGCTTTTACCTCTTCTTTTACATTTGCAAAAGCTTCACCTCTTTCTTGTTTAGCCGAACCTTTACTAGCAATAGCATAAATTTTATCATAGGCTGCTGCTTTTACTTTGGCGTAAATTGCTTCGTCTTCTCTTTCTTGTTCGTATGTGCGAACTTCTTTTTTTCCAAATGCTTGCGCCAATCTTTCTTGTGCAGCAATTTGTACTTTAATATGTTCGTGAGCAAATTTAATGGCTTCTACCATTTCTTTTTCTGAAATTTCTTTCATCTCACCTTCTACCATTGCGATAGAATCAGTTGAAGCACCAATCATCATATCAATATCAGACAATTCTAATTGTGTACGAGATGGATTGATGATAAATTTACCGTCAATTCTTCCAACTCTAGCTTCTGAAATTAAAGTTTCAAATGGT
The DNA here is from genome assembly GCA_943323545.2 of Bifidobacterium breve. Lineage (GTDB taxonomy): Bacteria > Bacteroidota > Bacteroidia > Flavobacteriales > Flavobacteriaceae > Flavobacterium. The sequence continues at coordinate 50,996 of CALPIE020000002.1, forward strand.
ATGTCAGATAAAGCTAAAGCTGCCGAAGCGGCTAATCCTGCCAATGCATCTGGCATAACATCATCATCATGAGACATTAACTGAATCATAACTTGCACTTCTGCATGATAATCACTTGGGAAAAGCGGACGCAAAACACGGTCAACTTATCTCATGGTTAGCACTTCGCTATCACTTGGACGTGCTTCTCTTTTGAAGAAACCACCAGGGAAACGACCTGCTGCTGCAAATTTTTCACGGTAATCTACCGTCAAAGGTAAAAAATCGATACCTGGACTTGCTTTTCTTGCGGATACTACTGTTCCTAAAATAACAGTTTTTCCAATTCTTACTACTACAGAACCGTCTGCTTGTTTAGCCAAACGTCCTGTCTCGATTGTGATGCTTCTTCCATCACCTAAATCGATACTTTCTACAAATAATTGTGGAATCATAAATTTAATTCTCTAAGTTAAACAACGGGTATAGTTGTGTTGTTGTTGCGTAGTTAATGCCTAAACCCAATGAAAAACTAAACTTTTTTTAAAAGCATAATAAAAAAAAGAGGCGCGTGAGCACCTCTTAGTGTATGTATTATTTTCTAATACCTAATTCTTTAATTATCTCACGATATCTATTGATATCTTTTTTCTTCAAGTAATCAAGAAGACTTCTTCTTTTTCCTACCAAAAGAACTAATGAACGCTCGGTATTGTAATCGTGACGATTTTTTTTCAAGTGCTCAGTAAGGTGAGTAATTCGGTGTGTGAACAATGCAATTTGTCCTTCAGCAGATCCTGTGTTTTCTGCTTTTCCTCCGTGTTTAGCGAAGATTTCTGCTTTAACTTCTTTAGTTAAGTACATGCTAATATTATTTTAAATGATTATTATGTATGAATTACGATTTTCATAATTCGTGTGCAAAGGTAATTTTATTTTTTAAATAGGCAAATAAAAAGAGGAGGTTAACTTAAAATAATTTTGCAACTTCTTGATTTACAAATTCTAAAAACAATTCGTCGGCTTTAGAAAAGGGATTAATCACATGACTGTCAATATCAATTTGGCCAATATTTTTTTCGTTTACAAAAAGAGGCACCACTATTTCAGATTTTACTGTAAAACTACAAGCAATGTAATTATCTTGAGCCGAGACATCAGGAACAACAAAGTTGGCATTCGATTCTGCCACTTGACCACAAATACCTTTTCCGAACGGAATTACTGTATGATCGGTTTCTGCACCCACATATGGCCCGAGATGTAAGGTTTTATTTTCGTGATTGGCAAAATAAAATCCAACCCAATTGTAATAATCAATGGAGTCGGACAAAAATTGACATAGATTTTTCAATTTTTTATCTCTATCAGTATTTTGTTCTGATAGAATTGTAATGATGCTGGGTTTTAAACTATCGAAATTCATTCGTAAAATTTTTATGCAAAAGTAATGATTGCGCTAACTTACTTTTATATAAATTTGTTAAAAAATATTTTGAAGGAATATATAATTCAATTTAAACCATTTTTGCTTTTTTTAAGCAAGTTTTTAGTTTCCTATTTGGTATTGACTTTTTTATACCAATCATTTTTAGAAAAATATGATGTTAAAAACTATGAAGTTGATGCGATAACACAATTGGTTGCAGAACAATCAAGTCAAGTATTATCACTTTTTGACAACAATTCATTTATAGTACCGAATTTAATTGAACCTAGTGTAAAATTATATTATCACGGAAAATGGGTAGCACGAATTATAGAAGGTTGTAATGCCATAAGTGTTATAATCCTTTTCATTAGTTTTGTAATTGCTTTTACAGGAAGAATAAAACAAATGATTATTTTTATTCTTTCTGGGATAATCATTATACATGTATTTAATATTTTGAGAATCGTATTACTGAGTATGGCGATTTTTCACTTTCCAAAATCCCAACATTTTCTTCACGGAGTGATTTTTCCTTTATTTATTTATGGAGTTGTATTTAGTTTATGGGTAATTTGGGTTAATAAATTTTCATTATATGTTAAAAAAACTACTTAATAACAAGCTGAATATTGGTATAGGATTTTTTCTAATGTTGCTTTTAATTGCTATAAGAGCCTTTGAAGACAACTTGTTTTATGATCCATTTTTGAATTATTACAAAGACAATTTCACCAATTTACCTTTTCCAGTTATAAATCCCATTAAATTATTTTTGAGTTTAGGATTTCGATATTATTTGAACTCAATAATTTCATTGGCTTTTTTGTATTTAATATTTAAGGATTCTAAAATAGTTAAGTTTTCCACTTTTCTTTATATTTTATTTGGAAGTATATTAATGATTAGCTTCTTTTTTGTACTTTTAAAATTGGGCGAAAACAATAAAATGTCCTTGTTTTACATTAGAAGATTTATTATTCAACCTATTTTTCTAATTTTATTTATTCCCGCCTTTTATTATCAGAAAAGAATCAGTTGATTTTTTTTGTACCTTTAATACATATTTCAGCTCAATTGAAAACTTAATTATTAAGAGATGAAAGTAGTTAAATATTCGGGTAATATTGTAGATTTTGAAATTGATAAACTAAAAAGATCGTTACTAAAATCAGGAGCGAGTTCAATAGTTGTAGCAGATATTTTAAATAAAATTCAAAGTCAAATTTACGATGGAATTACTACAAAAAAAATCTACAAAATGGCATTTAGTTTGCTGAAAAAAGCATCCAATTCACATGCAGCAAGATATAACTTACGGGCAGCAATTGAATTACTCGGGCCTGATGGATTTTTCTTTGAGAAATTCATTGCACGTTTATTTATATCAGAAAACTATGAAGCTAAAACTAATCTAATTCTACAAGGAAAATGTATTCCTCATGAAATTGATGTAGCAATAAAAAAAGAGAATCAAATTGCTATGATTGAATGTAAATTTCATGGGAAAAGAGACACAGTTTCTGATGTAAAAGTTCCTATGTATATTCTGTCTAGGTTTAATGATTTAAAAGATGAAAAGCATTCTATTTTTACCAAAAATGATATCATTACAAAATGTTGGATTGTAACTAATAATCGATTTACTTCAGATGCAACGGTTTTCGGAAATTGTATTGGCATTAATTTATTAAGTTGGGATTATCCTAAAAACAATAATTTAAGAAGCAAAATAGATAGTCAACAGCTTTATCCTGTTACTTGCTTGACTACTTTATCATTAACAGAAAAAGACAAATTATTAATTTTAGAAATCATTTTAGCAACCGAAATTGAAAACAATATTGAATCTTTGGAAAGAATTGGATTAAGTCCAAATAGGATTAAAAATGTACTAAAAGAAGTTTCGGAATTGTGTAATTATTTATAGAAATCATGAAAGTTAAATTCATTGGAGGAGCAGGAACAGTGACAGGTTCAAAAACATTAATAGAAAGTAACGGAATTCGAATTCTTATTGATTGTGGTTTGTTTCAACGCATCAAACCTTTGCGGGAACTTAATTGGGAGGCTTTACCTATTTTACCTTCAACAATAGATTTTGTTTTGCTTACACACGGACATTTGGATCATTGCGGATGGTTACCAAAATTGATAAATCAAGGGTTTGAAGGTAAAATATATTGTACTAGTCCTACAAAAGATATTGCAAAATTAATTTTGTTAGATAGCGCAAAAATTCAAGAAGAAGATGCTAATAAAGCCAATGAAAATAACTATTCCAAACATGAAATTGCCGAACCACTTTATACTGTTAATCAAGCAGAAATGGTTTTTCCTCATTTTAGAGTTATAAAAGAAAATGAAATATTTCAATTAGATGCTGAAATTTCAGCAGTTTTTACTAATGCTGGACATATTTTAGGTGCTTGTACAATAGAATTGAAAATAGAAAATAAATTTTTAGTTTTTTCAGGTGATATTGGTCGAGATAATGACGATCTAATGTATCCGCCTACAAAACCTAAAAGAGCCGATTATGTATTTTTAGAAAGCACCTATGGAAACCGAATCCATCCAGATGAAAACGTAAAATTATTATTAGAAGCCTATGTAAATACGACTTATCAAAAAGGAGGAACAGTAATTATTCCAAGTTTTGCCGTTGAACGTGCGCAAACAATAATGTACTTGTTATGGCAATTGAAAGAAGAAGGAAAACTACCAAACATCCCTTTTATTATAGACACGCCAATGGGAATTAGTGTTTTGAATATTTTTGAAAATAATAAAAAGTGGCATAAATTAAGTAATGAAGATTGTGTAGCAATGTGTAAAATGTTTTCGATGATTTCTGATTATCAAGAAACAATAAATGTTATTTTTAACAATCAACCAAAAGTAGTTATTGCAGCAAGCGGAATGGTTACAGGAGGCAGGGTTTTAAGTTATTTTGAAAAATATATAGGTTTACCTGAAACCACAATAATTATTGTTGGTTTTCAAGCAGAAGGAACTCGCGGGAGAAAATTATTGGAAGGAGCTAAAGACATCAAAATACACGGAAAATATTATGATGTGCATGCGAATATTGTTGAAATTGAAGGTTTGTCTGCTCATGGAGATCAAAATGACTTATTGAATTGGCTTTCTGTATTGGAAACAAAACCAAAAAAAATATTTTTAGTTCATGGAGAAAATCAACCTGCCGATGAACTTCGAATTAAAATTAATGAAAAATACGGTTTTAATTGTGTAATTCCCTTAATGGGGCAAGAGTATGATCTGTAAAGATTTAACAAACTATTTAATTAAATTATTAGTAATTGATTATCTTTGCATGATGCAATTTAAAAAACACATAAGTTTATTTATCGCTTTAATTCTGTTAGTTTCTAACTCAGGATTAGCTTTTAATGTGCATTTTTGTGAAGGTAAAATTGCTTCTATTTCTTCTATATTCTCAAAAGAAGAAGTATGTAAAATGCTCATAAAAAAAGAAAAAGCATGTTGTGTAAAACTAGAATCATCCCATAAAAAATGTTGTTCAGATAAAAAAGTAAATCTAAAAAACAAAACTGAAAAAAGTATTATTAAAACTATTTCGTTTGATTTAGATTCATTTTATTTTTGTTTACAAAGGGAGTTAAAAATTAATAATTTTACACAACCTAGTTACAATTATTCAAATGTTGGTTATTCCTTTAATGCCAATGCACCACCACTCTATAAACTCTATTGCCAATTCACTTTATTTGGATAAAAATTAATGTTTTTCATAGTTAGAAATAAACAATAAAAACATTAATAAAACTAAAGTATGAATAAAATATCAATATTTATAATATTGTTGTTTTCAACTGTAACTTTTTCACAAGAAAAATTAGAAGAAGTTAAAGTGGAAACCAAAAAAAAGGGACTAAAAAAATCACTTTCATTAACGGCTAATACGACATTAGTAACGAGTAAAGAATTGCTTAAAGCTGCTTGTTGCAACTTGGCTGAAAGTTTTGAAACCAATCCTTCCATTGATGTCAATTTCTCGGATGCCTTAACAGGAACCAAACAAATCAAAATGTTAGGTTTAACTAGCCCGTATTTAATGATCACAGAAGAAAATATTCCTTCAGTTAGAGGCGCATCTCAAGCGTATGGATTATCATTTACACCAGGAACTTGGATTGAAAGTATCCAAATTACAAAAGGTGCCGGAAGCGTAGTAAACGGCTACGAAAGTATTTCAGGGCAAATCAATACAGAATTAATTAAACCACTAAATGATATCCCGTTTTTTTTAAACGCTTATGGATCAACTGATTCTAGATATGAATTGAATACCCATTTCAATAAAAAAGTATCCGATAATTGGGCGACCAGTTTATACATTCATGGCAATACGCGCGTGAAAAAAAACGATATGAATGATGATGGATTTTTAGACAATCCATTAGGTAAACAAATCAATTTAGTTAACCGTTGGCAATATTCTAATCAAGAAACAGGTTGGGTTTCATTCATCAATTTCAAATATATGAAAGATGAAAAACAAACAGGTGAATATGATTTTAATCCAGACATAGATAAATTAACTACAAATTATTGGGGTTCTGAAATCAATACAGAACGATTTGATTTTACGTCTAAAATTGGTTATGTTTTTAAAGATATGCCTTATCAAAGTATTGGTTTTCAAAACGCATTCAGCAATCACAATCAGGATTCGTATTTTGGTTTGAATCAATATGATATCAAACAGCAAAGTTATTATTCGAATTTAATTTTCAATTCAATTATAAACAATACTAGAAACAAGTTTACAACAGGATTGAATTTTACCTATGATAAATATTCTGAGTTTGTTTTTCTAAATAATGTAAGTAGAATTGATAATTCTGTGGGCGCTTTCTTTGAATATACTTTTGATGATAATGACAAGTTTAGTTTTATTCTTGGCGGAAGACTAGATTATCACAATCGATTAGGAACATTTGTCACACCAAGATTACACATTAGATACAATCCTTGGGAAAAAGCAGTAGTTCGATTCTCAGCAGGAAGAGGCAAACGGGCAGCTAATATTTATGCCGAAAACCAACAACTTTTTGGAAGCTCAAGATTATTTACAATTTTAGATACCAATGGTAAAATATACGGATTGAATCCAGAAATTGCTTGGAATTACGGTTTTAGTTTTACCCAAAACTTTTTCCTTTTCGGGAAAAGTGCAGATGTAACTTTAGATTTCTATCGAACCGATTTTCAAAATCAAGCTATTGTAGATGTAATGCAAAGTCCACAACAAGTTTTATTTTACAATCTTAAAGGAAATTCTTATGCCAATAGTTTGCAACTCGATTTTAATTATGAAATAGTTAAACATCTTAATTTGAGAACTGCTTATAAATATTACGACATTTCAACTGATTATCTTTCGGGTAGTTTTCAAAGACCATTACAAGCCAAACATCGTTTGTTTGGAAATATAGAATATGCAACGCATATTAGTGATAAAGGGCAACAATGGCGTTTGGATGCTACGATAAATTGGTTAGGAAAACAATTATTACCCAATACTGCTTCTAATCCAGTTAATGATAGATTGCCCGAGTTTTCACCTTCCTTTTCTACTTTTAATATGCAAATTACAGCACAGCAATCGAGTACTTTAGAATTCTATTTTGGTGGAGAAAACATTGGAAATTACCGACAAAGTAAAGCGATAATAGGACAACATAATCCTTTTGGGACTAATTTTGATACCTCTATAGTTTATGCGCCTGTTTTTGGACAAATGTTTTATGCCGGATTGCGTTTTAAGATTAAATAACAAAAATCAATTACAATAAAAAATAAAAAAATGAAAAATACTATTATAATACTATTGCTAACTTTTGTTGGATTTTCAACACAAGCTCAAGATACCCGAGGCGGAGCCGAATTGAGCGGAGCTAAAAAAAATAAAAATGCCAAATATAATATCGAGGTAAATGGCAACTGTGAAATGTGTAAAAAAAGAATTGAGAAAGCCGCTTTTTCTGTAAAAGGAGTAAAAAGCGCCGATTGGCATATCGATGATCATAACTTACTTTTGTTCATTAACGAAGAAAAATGTTCGGCTATAGATGTTAAAAAAGCGATTGCAAAAGTCGGTCATGACACTGATGAAGTTAAAGCTACAGATGATCAATACAATACACTACATGGTTGTTGTTTGTATGAGAGAAAATAAAAAGATATTAATTGTATCAAAGCATAATTATCATTACTTTCACGTCCTTAAAATATATTTAAAACAGTTATGACTAATTTTGACTGGAAACAGCTTTTTAACCCTGAGTTTTACATCTTATTAGAGTTTAGTGGAATTAAAATAGGATTATATGTAATTCTATTTATCATTTTTGCAGAAACAGGTTTGCTAGCAGGATTTTTTCTGCCTGGAGATAGTTTGCTTTTTCTTTGTGGAATATACAGCGAATTGTTAATGCGTGAATTTTCTACTGGAAACGATTTTTTAAATGTTATAATCTTAGCTGTTTTAGTTTCAATTATGGGAATTTTAGGAAACATGACAGGTTATTGGTTCGGCAAAAAAAGCGGAAGTTATTTATTTAAAAAAGAAGATAACTTTCTTTTTAAGAAAAAATATTTGTATCAATCGAAAGATTTTTTTGATAAATACGGAAATAAAGCAATTGTTTTTGCTCGATTTTTACCCATTTTAAGAACATTCGCACCAGTTGTTGCTGGAATTGTAGAAATGAATAAAAAACAATTTATGTTTTACAATATAGTTGGTTCTATTTTGTGGTCATTCACTATGATTTTAGCAGGACATTACTTGTATGAGCTTTTTTTAAATCATTTTCAAATTGATTTAAAACATTATATCGAGTACATCGTAATAGGTATAATATTGATTTCTACATTTCCAGTACTTTGGAAAATTTTCAAGAAAAAAGTTCATATAGATTAATTAAATAAAATGTAAAAACCGCTTCATCATTGATAAAGCGGTTTTATTTTATTTATAAATTTATTTTACATCATTCCGGGCATTCCGCCACCCATTGGCATTCCGCCACCAGCGTTTTCTTCTTTGATTTCTACTAAAGCACATTCGGTTGTAAGAATCATTCCAGCTACAGAAGCTGCATTTTCTAATGCCACACGAGTTACTTTTTTAGGATCGATGATTCCTGCTTTTAGCATGTCAACATATTCATCTGTTTTAGCATTATAACCAAAGTCACCTTTTCCTTCTGAAACTTTTGCCACAACAACAGAACCCTCTAATCCTGCATTTTCTACAATCGTACGCAAAGGAGATTCTATAGCGCGAGATACAATTTGAATTCCGGTTGCTTCATCAGCATTTGCCGCTTTAATTGAATTCAAAGCGTTTTTTGCTCTTAATAAAGCAACACCACCACCAGCTACGATTCCTTCTTCTACAGCTGCACGAGTGGCATGTAAGGCATCGTCAACACGGTCTTTTTTCTCTTTCATTTCTACTTCAGAAGCAGCTCCAACATAAAGAACAGCAACACCGCCAGCTAATTTAGCCAATCGTTCTTGTAATTTTTCTTTATCGTAATCAGAAGTCGTTGTTTCCATTTGACTTTTTATTTGGTTGACTCTGTTTTTAATTAAATCAGCCTGACCAGCCCCGTTAACTATAGTGGTATTGTCTTTGTCGATTACTATTTTTTCGGCGGTTCCTAGCATTTCTAAGGTTGCATTTTCAAGTGTATAACCACTTTCTTCTGCTATTACTGTTCCTCCAGTCAAGATTGCGATGTCTTCTAACATTGCTTTTCTACGATCTCCAAATCCAGGTGCTTTTACTGCGGCAATTTTTAAGGCACCACGTAATTTATTTACTACCAATGTTGATAAGGCTTCACCATCAACATCTTCAGCAATTATTAATAATGGTTTTCCAGATTGTGCTACTGGTTCTAAAACAGGAAGTAGTTCTTTTAAGGAAGATACTTTTTTATCGTACAAAAGAATGTATGGATTTTCCAATTCTACATTCATTTTCTCCGGATTGGTTACGAAATACGGAGATAGATAACCTCTGTCAAATTGCATTCCTTCTACAACATCCACGTAAGTGTCTGTTCCTTTGGCTTCTTCTACAGTGATAACACCTTCTTTTCCTACTTTTCCAAAAGCAGTAGCAATTAAATCGCCAATTACTTCGTCATTATTAGCAGAAATAGAAGCTATTTGTTTGATTTTTTCTGAATCACTACCAACGACTTTAGCTTGTTTGGTTAGGTCAGCAACAATTGCTTCAACTGCTTTGTCAATCCCTCGTTTTAAATCCATTGGATTAGCACCAGCAGCTACGTTTTTCAATCCTTCTTTTACAATAGCTTGTGCTAAAACAGTTGCTGTTGTAGTTCCGTCACCAGCTAAATCATTGGTTTTAGAAGCTACTTCTTTAACCATTTGAGCACCCATATTTTCTAATGGATCTTTCAATTCAATTTCTTTTGCAACGGTTACCCCATCTTTGGTAACTGTTGGTCCACCGAAAGATTTTCCGATAATTACATTACGACCTTTTGGTCCAAGGGTTACTTTTACTGCATTTGCCAATGCATCTACACCGCGTTTTAAACCGTCACGTGCTTCAATATCAAATTTTATATCTTTTGCCATTTTAAATGTGTATTTTGTATTTGTTAATTTGGTTATTCGATTTAGATAATTGCTAGAATATCTTCTTCACGCATGATTAAATAATCTTTCCCTTCATATTTTAATTCGGTGCCTGCGTATTTACCATAAAGAACAGTATCTCCAATTTTTACAGTCATTGGTTCTTCTTTTTTTCCATTGCCAACTGCAACTACAATTCCTTTTTGTGGTTTTTCTTTTGCAGTATCGGGGATTATTATTCCAGAAGCAGTTTGTGTTTCTGCAGCAGCAGGTTCTATAATAACTCTGTCTGAAAGGGGTTTAATTTTTAATGCCATAATTGTATTAATTAAGTAGTTGTTTTTTTTTGACATTAAGCAATTGACAGAAATTGTGCCATTAGCTTAAAACTGACATATTTTCAGCGACGATTTGGAATGTTACCAAAAGGTATGACGAAAATTAGCTAGCCCTGACAGCGAGGATGCCGATTTTTTTCGGCAGGAACAATGGCAGGAATATGGATTGCTGATTAAGCCCAAGCCAATGCTTCGCCAGTTCGCTCTGCTCGTGCCGCTTCAAATAAAGAAAGTTATCTAAAACGATCCCGAAACTTCGGGACAGATTAAACAAAAAATCCCGAAAAAATTCGGGATTGATTTTATAAAATGAAAATATTATTTTTTATCTGCAGCAGCAGGTGTAGCAGCAGGTTTGTCAGTTGCTTTTGATGGAGTTGCTTTTGCCGGTGTTTCAGTTTTTGCTGGTGTTGTTGTATCGTCAAATACTTTTGAACTGTTGTCATTTAAACTTCCAGAAAAGCTTAGGCTTGAAAGCAATACTAAAACGATTAATACTGCAGCTAAAGTCCAAGTGCTTTTATCTAAAAAGTCACTTGTTTTTTGAACACCACCTAGCATTTGTGAACCACCAACTGATGAATCTAAACCACCACCTTTAGGGTTTTGCACCATAATTACGATTATTAATAAGAAACAAACGATTGTTATTAATACTAAAAAAATTGAAAATGTACTCATTGCTTAACTATTATTATTTTGTTGTAAATTTTTTATATCTAAAATTCGGTGTGCAAAGAAACTACTTTTTTCTGGATATTTCAAAATTAAAATTTCATATGCTTGAATTGCTTTAGAATATTTTTTTTGTTCCAAATAAACTTTTGCCAAAGTTTCGGTCATTAAATAAGATCTATCTTCAAAAACAAGCTCAGATAAAACGGGATTTATTTCTTTATTTATTGGAGGAATTTTAGGATTATTTTCTATAAATTTATCTATTATCGCAGCTTTTTTCTGTCTTTCTGTTTCTTCAAATGATGTTTCTCTTCTTTCAATTGGTTTGAATCGTGAG
>CALPIE020000003.1 GCA_943323545.2 Bifidobacterium breve
AAAAAAAGAAACGGAGAAAATCGTTTTAAAGAAACTATAATATTAGCCAAAATCATCCCAACTCGAAATTACATTAATATTTGTCAAAGTTCAAAACTTTGACAAAGGTTTAAAGGGTAAAATAGAAAAGTGTTTAAATTAAAAATAACAATGAACATAAGAAATGAAATTTTAGAACCAGATGCTTTTTATCACATTTATAACAGAGGTATAAACAGTGAAAAAATATTTGATACTGAAGAAAATTATTTGTTCTTTTTGTTGAAATTTAAAATATATTTAAATCCTGTTTGCGATGTATTTGCTTATTGTTTAATGCCAAATCATTTTCATTTTTTAATAAAAGTGAAGTCTGAAATTGAGATAAACACTTTTGCCAAAGTTTTGAACTTTGACAAAAAGGATATAACTAAACAAGAAAAAGGACTTCACTCTTTTGATTCAATAGTGAGCAAACAAATGGGAAAATTTGTAAGTAGTTACAGTCAGGCTTATAACAAAGTTACCAATAGACACGGCGCATTATTAGAATCTCCATTTAAAAGAAAACGGGTGGAAAATGAAGAGTATTTACGAAATTTAATTATTTACATTCATTTGAATCCGATAGATATTAAGAAAAATTTTGAGAGTTATATTTTCTCATCATATAAAGCAATCCTGTCTAAAGTTAAAACGAATCTGAAACGTGAAGAAACGATTACCGTTTTTGGGGATATAGATAATTTTATTTATTTGCATAATTACCCACCTAAATTTGATTTTAAATTTTAATTACAACCTTTGTCAAAGTTTTAAACTTTGACAAAGGAGTTTAAGAAACTATAACATGAACCTAAAAAATTCCCAACTCGAAGTCGACAATTGGATAAAAAACCACGGTGTTCGTTATTTCAATGAGTTAACCAACATGGCGCAACTCACTGAAGAAGTCGGCGAAGTAGCCCGAATTATAGCACGTCGTTACGGAGAACAATCCGAAAAAGAAAGCGATAAAAACAAAGACCTTGGCGAAGAACTCGCCGATGTAGTTTTTGTAGTTTTGTGTTTGGCCAACCAAACCGGAATAGATTTACAATCGGCTTTCGATAAAAAAATGGAACTGAAAACCAACCGAGATCACGACCGCCATCAAAATAATGATAAATTGAAATAAGTTGGAAACACTCTGTGCTCTCTGTGCTCTTCCGTGCATCTCTGTGAAATAAAAAAAGAATCCTTAGGTGAATAATAAAATGAATTTACTTTTAAAACATGCTATAGTTAACCAACAATCAACAATTAAAATTACAGGTTCCAAATCAGAAACCAACCGATTGTTATTGTTACAAGCACTATATCCAAACATCACTTTAGAAAACACATCTAATTCGGATGATTCGCAAGTGATGATTCAAGCGTTGAAAAGTCAAGATGCGTTAATCGATGTGCATCACGCCGGAACAACCATGCGTTTTCTTACCGCTTTTTTTGCTATTCAAGAAGGTCGCGAAGTAACGCTTACAGGGTCTAATCGAATGAAAGAACGTCCAATTAAAATCCTTGTCGATGCTTTGCGGCAACTCGGAGCTGAAATTGGCTACGAAGAGAAAGACGGATTTCCACCACTAAAAATTATCGGAAAAAAACTGACACAAAATAAAGTGTCACTTCCTGCAAATGTTAGCAGTCAATACATTTCAGCACTTTTGTTAATCGCTCCAAAATTAGAAAACGGTTTAGAACTAACACTTGAAGGCGAAATTACCTCCATTCCCTACATCAAAATGACATTGGCATTACTCAATGAAATCGGAGTAAAAACCTCATTTGTAAACAACAAAGTTCATGTTAACCGACAACCAACAACCAACAACCGACAACCAATAACAATAGAATCTGATTGGTCATCTGCATCCTATTTTTATTCCATAATCGCTTTATCCCAAATCGGAACACAAATCACACTTTCTAGCTACAAACAAAATAGTTTGCAAGGTGATTCCGTTTTGGAAGAAATCTATAAAGACTTCGGAGTTGAGACTACATTCACAGATAATACTATTTTAATTAAAAAGGTGAATAATTATCAATTATCAACGGTTAATTATCAATTAAATAACGCGCCAGACATTGCCCAAACCATAGCTGTAACGTGTTTCGGATTGGGAATTGGATGTCATTTAACAGGATTACATACTTTAAAAATTAAAGAAACCGATCGATTACAAGCATTGAAAAATGAACTTGAAAAACTCGGAGCAAATGTTACTATTAGTAATGATAGTTTAATATTGAAAACTTATTCCCCTCCTTTGGAGGGGTGCCCGCAGGGCGGGGTGGTAGAAATCTCAACCTACCAAGACCACCGCATGGCAATGGCTTTTGCGCCTTTAGCTTTAAAAACGTCATTAATAATTGAAGATGCTGAAGTAGTTTCTAAATCGTATCCTACCTTTTGGGACGATTTAAAAACGATTGGTTTTAGGTTCGCTCCGTTTGGCGAAGCCTCAGGTCAAATAGAAACACATTAAAAAACTTCGCCACTTACTGTCTTTGCGGTAAAACTAAAAATAAACGTTAAAACACTTGACATCGCCTATCTCACAATCGTATATTTGCCCGCGTTTAAAAAGCTCACAATACGTAACTTTCTAAACGCTTAAACTTCTAAACCTTTTTAAATGAAATTATCTCATTTCCAATTCAATTTACCAACCGAATTATTAGCTGAATTTCCTGCCGAAAACCGTGACGAATCTCGTTTAATGGTAATCGATCGTAAAAAAGGAACCATCGAACACAAAATGTTTAAAGACATCATAAATTATTTTGATGATGGCGATGTTATGGTAATTAATAACACCAAAGTATTTCCAGCTAGAATGTTTGGCAATAAAGAAAAAACTGGAGCCAGAATCGAAGTATTTTTATTAAGAGAGTTAAACGCTGAGCAACGCCTTTGGGATGTGCTTGTAGATCCAGCTCGAAAAATCAGAATTGGAAATAAATTGTATTTTGGTGACGACGATTCATTAGTTGCTGAGGTAATTGACAATACCACTTCACGTGGAAGAACATTGCGTTTTCTATATGATGGTTCGTATGAAGAATTCCGTAAAAAATTGACAGAACTTGGCGAAACTCCAATCCCAAAATACATCAATCGTGAAGTAACACCAGAAGATGCAGAGCGTTACCAAACTATTTATGCTAAAGAAGAAGGCGCTGTAGCAGCACCAACTGCTGGATTGCATTTCTCAAAACATTTATTGAAAAAACTTGAAATTAAAGGAATAGATTTCGCCGAAGTAACCCTTCACGTAGGCTTAGGAACTTTTAATCCAGTTGAAGTTGAAGATTTATCTAAACATAAAATGGATTCAGAAGAATTGAAAATAAATCAATTGGCTTGTGATATTGTAAATAATGCAAAATTAAAAAAGAAAAGAATTTGTTGTATAGGTACTACTTCTATGCGCGCTATAGAAAGTTCTGTTTCCTCTCAACGTACTTTAAATCCGTTTGACGGATGGACAAATAAATTTATTTTTCCTCCCCATGATTTTAGTATTGCCGACTGTATGGTAACCAATTTTCATACGCCTAAATCAACTTTGTTAATGATGATTTCTGCATTTTGTGGACATGATTTAATGAAAAAAGCTTACGAAGAAGCTATCAAAGAAAAATACAAGTTCTATTCGTATGGTGACGCCATGTTGATTTTGTAAGTCAAAAGTCGAAAGTAAAAAGTCAAAAATCCCGTCAGCTATGATGGGATTTTTGGTTTTATGAGGTACGAAATAATCAGAAGCGAATGGCTTGGGTATCCTTGGTTTCCGTTTTCCTGCTTTTCGTTTCAATATCTTTGTCAAAGTTTAAAACTTCGACAAAGATGATTTCCACTACAATCAGGGCTAAATAGTAATCGTCTTGCACAAAATCAAATTGCTCTCTAAAACTCTGTGCTCCTCTGTGAATCTCTGTGTAATTTTTTTCCCTATTTTTGCTTACAAAATAAACCCAAAAATGACATTTCAAAATTCCATAGAATTCGCACAACAACTCGACAATCAAGACGAATTGCAACACTATCGTGACCAATTTATTTTTCCACAACACAACGGAAAAGAAGTTATTTATTTCACAGGAAATTCACTTGGATTACAACCAAAAAGTGCCAAAACCTTCATTGATGAAGTCATGAACGATTGGGCAAATTTAGCGGTGGAAGGACATTTTTATGCCGAAAAACCTTGGTGGGACTATCACGAACGTTTTGCACAACCTTTAGCTAAAATAATTGGTTCAAAACCTTCTGAAGTAACCGTTATGAATACGCTAACAGTGAATTTGCATTTACTGATGGTGTCCTTTTATCGTCCAACAAAAACCAGATATAAAATAATTTGTGAAGAAAAAGCATTTCCTTCCGACCAATATATGTTTCAATCACAAGTCATACACCATGGTTTTAAACCCGAAGATGCGATTGTTGAAATTAAAAGAAGAAAAGGAGAACACAACATACGTTTAGAAGATATAATAGCGAAAATTAACGAGGTGGGTGACGAATTAGCTCTAGTTCTTTTTGGTGGCGTAAATTATTACACCGGACAAGTGTTTGATATGGAGGCCATCACTAAAGCCGGACATAATGTAGGAGCCATTGTTGGTTTCGATTTGGCTCACGCCGCCGGAAATATCAAGTTAGAACTCCACAATTGGAACGTAGATTTTGCAGCTTGGTGCTCCTATAAATACATGAATTCCGGGCCAGGTAATGCATCAGGATGTTTCATAAACGAAAAACACCACCATACTAATTTACCTCGTTTTGCTGGTTGGTGGGGACACAATAAAGAACGTCGTTTTAAAATGGAATCCACTTTTGATCCAGTACATGGCGCTGATGGATGGCAAATAAGCAATTTACCAATTTTATCTTTAGCGCCGTATTTGGCTTCAGTTGAAATGTTTGCCGAAGTCGGAATGGAAAAACTGATAAAAAAACGAAATCAAATCACTGCTTATTTAGAATTCATTCTCCATGAAATAGACAAAGAAGTGGAGAGTTCTTTTGAGATAATAACTCCGAGTAATCAAGAAGAAAGAGCCTGTCAATTATCGGTTTTCCTTCACGGAGAAGGCAGAAGTTTATTTGATTATCTGATGAAAAACGGCGTAATTACCGATTGGCGTGAACCTAATGTTATTCGATTAGCGCCAGTTCCTTTGTACACTTCTTATGTTGATATGTATAATTTCGGACAGATTTTAAAAGCCGGAATTGTAAAAATCTAAAGTTATTAAAAGCAACAATTTCATCTATTTTCCAATATAATAAAAGTATTCTTTAAATTAAGAAGCTATTTAAGACAATGACAAAACAAGAA
The DNA here is from genome assembly GCA_943323545.2 of Bifidobacterium breve. GTDB lineage: Bacteria > Bacteroidota > Bacteroidia > Flavobacteriales > Flavobacteriaceae > Flavobacterium. Next base: position 5,379 of record CALPIE020000003.1, read on the forward strand.
ATCATACAAAACTTCGACCCAAGTCAACCTGGACTTGCAGATGCCACCATATTCGGTTTACCATTTTCCGCCGAGCAATCCGAAATTATTATTATTCCAGTGCCTTGGGAAGTAACTGTAAGTTATGGATCTGGCGCTTCAGATGGACCACAAGCTATTCTCGATGCTTCATTTCAAGTCGATTTAAATCATCAAGATTTTCCAGAATTATGGAAACTCGGAATGTTTTATGCTGAAATCCCTAAGGAATGGAAATCCAATTCAGATAAAAACAAAGCACTTGCACAACCCATAATAGAAGCGCTTGAAGCGGGTCAAGACCTTAACAATCATTCCAATTTGTTAAACGATTTAGCAACTATTAATAGTGTATGCAGCGACTTACATCATCAAGTAAAAGAAACTGTTCTCTATTGGATGAACCAAGGCAAAAAAGTAGTGTTATTAGGCGGAGATCATTCAACACCATTAGGATATTATGAAGCTTTGGCAACAAAATACGATAACTTCGGAATTTTACATCTTGATGCACATATGGATTTGCGAATTGCCTATGAAGGATTTACCTATTCTCATGCTTCTATAATGTACAATGCATTACAAATTCCACAAATCTCTAAAATTGTACAAGTCGGAATCCGAGATTTCTGTGAACAAGAAGTAGCTGTTGTAAAAAATGAAAAAGGTAGGGTTTTAATTAACACCGATTCTGATTTAAAAAAGGAAACCTTTGAAGGCAAAACTTGGCAACAGCAATGTGATACTATTATTACTTCACTTCCACAAAGAGTTTGTATTAGTTTTGATGTTGATGGCATGTATCCTTGGTATTGTCCAAATACTGGAACGCCAGTTCCTGGTGGATTTTCTTTTGAACAAGCTACTTATTTATTCAACAAATTAGCCGAAAGTGGCAAAGAAATTATTGGTTTCGATTTGGTAGAAGTAGCGCCAGGTGATAACGACGATTGGGACGGAAACGTTGGCGCCCGAATGTTATTTCACATGTGTGGGGTTTTGGCGAAAAACAACGGACTTAATGTTGGACAAAAAATTGATTTTAAAAGAGTATAAAAAAAGAGTGTTAAGTATATTTAAATTACTTAACACTCTTATAAAATAAAAAAATACTTTAGTTTTTTACTATTTTTTTAGTAGTAGTTTCTCCATTTGCAGTAATAATATTTACTAAATAATTACCAGGACTTAAATCTGATAAATCAATAGAATTGGTATTTGAATAAGTTTTTAAAACATTTCCTAACATCCCAATTACTTTTACAGATTCAATAGCATCATTAGATTCAATTGTTACTAGACCTGTTGTTGGATTAGGGTAAACAGTTTTATTTTGTGAATCAAAAGTTATGTTACTTAAAGTTCCTTGAACACTTACAGTATCCAAAAACCAATTATCACCATCATCTTGCGACATTTTAAATGCAATATATATTTGTTGACCAGAATAAGCACTCAAACTTACAGTTTTTAAATCTGCAGCTGCCATAGGTGTTGTAGTTAATAAAAAATCAGATTCTGCAAAAGTAGCCTCAGTAGTAAAACTTGATATTGATGTTTGTGAAGTAGTTGAAACTAGTATTTCATAAACAGTTCCATATGCTGCAGTATATTGCTGATTCGCATAAAATCTCAACGATGCATTAGTATAGTTAGTTAAATTAATTAAAGGCGTAACCAACCAATCTTCATTTACACCACCAGTGGTAGCTTCATATCTTACAAATGCAATATTAGCACCCGAATTAGCTCTTGGACTAGCTATAAATGTCCAGTCAAATGCAGTACCTAAACCATTGGCACCTCTAAAAGAAGTCCAACCTGCAGGTATAGTCAGTCCTGCATCAAAATTTTCAGAAAATTGTCCGTAACTAAAAGTAGTTAAAGCAATCATAAATAAAGAGTAGATTTTTTTCATAAGTTAATTGTTTTTAAGGTTAAATAAATAAATTTTAGGTTATTTCTATGTAGAATTACAATTTATAAAGCAAATATAATGATTTTATTTAAAAACAAATTAAAATCACATAAAGCACTTATTTTTTATTTTATAATTATAATCTTGATTTTGAATTAATTATAATTTATTTTTTTAACTATTTTTTTTGTTTTTTTTTAATTTGTATTGTGTTGAATCGAAATAAAATAGTTACCTTATTGTTTTATTTGAAATTAGTATAAACGATATTTTTATATTTGATAAATTAATTTAAATGAAAATATTAAAAAAAGCGCTCCTTGTGCTAATTTCAATTGTTGCACTATTTTTCCTTTCCTTGTATATTTATTTACAAACGACAAAACCTAAATATGAAGGTGAAGTTAGTCTTCAAAATTGTAATTCAACTACTACTGTTTATTTTGATGATTTTGGCGTACCTCATATTTATGCCAATTCTCAAAAAGACGCTATGACTGTTTTGGGTTATGTTCATGCTCAAGATCGATTATGGCAAATGGAACTAATGCGGCGAATTGCTCCAGGAAGGTTATCAGAACTTTTCGGCACAAAAGCATTAAAAAATGATTTGTTTTTTGCTGGAATTGGAATCGATGAAAATTCTGAAAAGGCAATTGCCGAATTGGATAAAAATTCACAAGCCTATCAACTCGCAATGGCGTATTTAAATGGCGTAAATCAATTCATTGAAAACGGAAAAACACCAATAGAATTTAGTCTAATCGGAATTAAAAAAGAAAAATATACCCTAAAAGACGTTTATAATATCTTCGGATTTATGTCATTCAGTTTCGCAATGGCACAAAAAACAGATCCTTTACTTACCGATATTCGCGATAAATTCGGAATCGCATATCTTAAAGATTTTGGTTTGGATGGATCTTTGGCAAAAACCCAATTAAAAAGTTATAAAGTTGAATCGAACGATTATGCTGAAATTTCAAAATCGCTGACAAGTTTATTAGACAATTCGCCAGTTCCAACATTTATTGGAAGCAACAGTTGGGTTATTGGCGCACCAAAATCCAAAAACGGAAAAGTCATTTTTGCCAACGATCCTCATATTATGTTCTCCCAACCAGGTACTTGGTACGAAGCACATATTGTAACACCCGATTATGAAATGTATGGTTATTATTTAGCTGGAACTCCGTTTCCACTTTTAGGACACAATCGCAATTATGCTTATGGTTTAACGATGTTTGAAAACGATGACTTGGATTTATTTCAGGAAGAAGAAAATCCGAGTAATCGCAATCAATACAAAACAATAGATGGTTTTAAAAATTACAAAATCAACAAAAAAACAATTAAAGTTAAAGACAGTGCATCGGTAACTTTAATTGTAAAAGAATCGATACACGGACCAATATTGAACGGTTTGTTGACAAATCTTCAAGTCAAAAAACCAGTGGCAATGTCGTGGATTTACACCCAACAAAAAAATCAAATATTAGAAGCAGTATATCAATTATCTCATGCAAAAAAAGTAAACGATTTTTATAAAAATGTCGAACTAATTCACGCTCCCGGCTTAAACATTATGTATGGCGATGCTAAAAACAATATCGCTTGGATAACTTCTGGGAAATTGTATAAGTTAGATAAATCAATCAATCCAAATTTTATTTTGAATGGTGCAAACGGCATCGATGATAAAAAAGAATTTTTACCATTTTCTAAAAATCCGTCGGCTATAAATCCACCTTGGTATTACGTTTATTCTTCCAACAACCAACCCGAAGCAATTGATGGCTATTTGTATCCAGGCTACTATTTGCCAGAAGACCGAGCTAATCGAATCAAAGGATTATTAGAATCCAAAAACAATTGGACTTCCAACGATGTAAAAAAAATGATTACCGATAATACTTCTGCGGTAGCACCGAATATTGTTTCCAATTGGACGTTGACTTTAGATGAAAAAGCACTAAATCCAAATCAAAAACAAGCTTTGAAAATTTTAAAAAATTGGAATGGCTCCAATAATTTAAAAGACATAGCACCAACTATATACAACAAATGGGTGTATTGCTATTTAAAAAACACCTTTCAAGATGAATTAGGTTCATCAGATTTTGAAGCGTTACTCGTAACTCATATTATCAAACAAGTTATTGCAGGACAAAGCGCAAACGAAACTTCTGTTTGGTGGGACAATGTTACTACAAAAAATAAAAAAGAAACGAGGACAGCTATTTTGAATCAATCGTTCCAAGAAGCGATTACAGCTTTAGAAAAACAATTGGGAAATAACACCGCAAAATGGACATGGAATAAAGTACATACTTTAGAAAACCAACATCCAATAGGAAAAGTTGCACTATTTAAAAAATTTTTCAATGTCGGTCCATTTGAAATTGATGGCGCTAATGAAGTTATTAATAACCAAATGTTTGTATACAACGAAAGCGGGAAGTACGAAGTAAAAGCAGGTCCGTCAACCCGAAGAGTCATCGATTTTTCAGATATCGAAAACAGTTACAGCATTCTTCCAACAGGACAATCGGGAAATCCAATGAGCAAACATTATGACGATCAAGCCGAAATGTATGTGCAAGGAAAATTCCGAAAAATGAAAATGAATAAAAGGGAAATCATAGCAACATCTACTAAATTGGAATTCAAACCGAAATAATTTCCATTTATTGCTAATCTGACGAGATTCTTCCTTCGTCTGAATGACAAAATTGAGAAAAAAATATACCTTTGCACCCGAGGCCGTAAGGCCGAACTGTATGACCCGAACTGCGAAAGCGGTGAACGGAACGAAGTTAAATAAAAACCGTTTATATATTCTAAATGCAAACTCCACAAAAAATTGCTGTCGTTGGTTCGGGACTTGTCGGAACCTTATTAGCAATCTACTTAAAAAAACTCGGGCATACGGTTCACGTTTATGATAGAAGCGTCGACATCAGAAATGTAGAATTTTCTGGTCGTTCTATCAATTTAGTGATGTCAGATCGTGGTTGGAAAGCAATGAAGGATGTAGGTTTGGAAGATGAAATTCGCAAAATCGGAATCCCAGTCGACAAACGAGCTATTCATACCCAAGACGATAAAATAAATTACCAATATTATGGTAAAGAAGGAGAAGCTATTTTTTCTCTTTCTCGTGGTATTTTAAACAGAAGAATGATTGATTTAGCTGAAGACGTTGGCGTTGAATTTTTCTTCGAACATAAAATTTGGGATGTAACTTTAGCCGATGCAACACTTCATATCGGAGAAACCGAAAGAGGCGAGTGGCATGATTTAAAATACGATAAAGTTTTCGGTGCCGATGGTGCTTTTTCTAGAATTCGACACCGAATGCAAAGACAAAGTTTATTTGATTATTCGCAAGAGTTCATGAAAATGGGCTATAAAGAATTGCACATTCCAGCAAATGCAGACGGAACACACAAAATAGATAAAAATTCCCTACACATTTGGCCAAGAGGCAACTTTATGTTGATGGCGTTAGCAAATTTAGACGGAACATTTACTTGTACATTGTTCATGCCTTTTGAAGGTGAAAATTCTTTTGATCAATTAAAAGACGAAGCTAAACTTTTAGAATTCTTTGCTAAATTCTTTCCCGACACGGCTGCTGTTATTCCAGATTTGGTGAAAGATTTCTTTAAAAATCCAACTAGTTTTTTGGTAAAAATGAAATGTTATCCATGGACATTTGAAGATAAAGTGGCGTTAATTGGCGATTCGGCTCATGCGATTGTTCCGTTTTACGGACACGGAATGAACGCTGGTTTCGAAGACATCACGATTTTATCGGAAATGATTGCCAAATACAATGACGATTGGAAGACCATTTTTTCAGAATATCAAGAATCTCGCAAGCCCAATGCCGATGCAATTGCCGAATTGTCAAGTCGAAATTTTATTGAAATGAGTACGAAAACAGCCGATGCCAATTTCCTGCTTCAAAAGAAAATCGAAAAATGGTTTTCAGATAAACACCCCGATAAATGGACTCCGTTATACAGTCGCGTTACTTTTAGTTTACAACCGTATTCCGATGCGTTGGCAATTGGTGATTTCCAAAATAAAATTATGGAAGTCATCATGCAAATTCCAAATATCGAAGAAAAATGGAACAGCGAGGAAGTGGAGAATAAGATAATTGAGTTGTTGAAGTAGTCAGGATTTTGTCATTTCGACGAAGGAGAAATCTCATCTAGTTATCCTGATTATGTGATTTACTTCGTCTGTTCGCTATTGCTCGAGTCTCCTTCGTCGAAATGACAGAAAAACTATTCCTCTCTGTGTACTTTCATGAAATCAAAAGCAGGTTTACAAATCGCAATGTATTCACAAGGTTCGTCAAACGGATTGGAATATTGCACGCGCGTATTTTTTTCAATTTTTATTGATTGTCCCGCTTCTAGAATAACTATTTCTCCTTCTATAATAAATTGCTTTTTTCCTGAGATAATATAAGTGTATTCTTCAAACTCTGGTGTTTGAAAAGGTTCACTCCATTTTGGTGGAGCAATCATGTGAGCAATAGAAATTTCTGTATTTTTGGTAGTTGGAATTCCGTGATGCTCTTCTATTAATTTGCCATCCGAAGTCGGAACTTTAAAAGGTGATTTTTGTATAAAGTACTTTTTCATAAACAAAAGTCTATATTTTTGTTCTTTGTTCTTTTCTCTATTTTTTAAACATTTTCATCAAAACACCAAAAACGCCTCTTATAAAAGTAGCGCTTGTCACCACTTTGGTTACCGATTTTCCGATTACTTCGGCAGTACTAGGTTCGTTACTTTTCTTTGGTGAAACATCTTGTTCTTCTGCTTGCTGAATAGCGTTTTCTATTTTTTTATTTAATATTTCATAAGCACTTTCCCTTTCAATTTCTTCCGAATATTTCCGAACCAATTTCGACTTCGCATTAATTTCTGCAATTTCAGAATCGATTAAAACATCCATTCTGCTCATTGGAGCACGAAGCATTGTTGCAGCCAATGGCGTCGGAATACCTTTTTCGTTCAAAGCGGTAACAAATGCTTCTCCTATTCCCAGAGAAGTTAATACTTCATCAGTTTTATAATAATCGGATGTTGGATAATTGTCGGCAGTTTGTTTAATTGCTTGTCTATCGTTTGCAGTAAATGCTCTCAACGCATGTTGGATTTTCAATCCCAATTGTGCTAAAACGCCTTTCGGAATATCCATCGGATTTTGCGTTACAAAATATACGCCAACACCTTTCGAACGAATTAATTTAATAATGGTTTCAATTTGTTCTAATAAAACTTTACTAGCTTCATTAAAAATTAAATGAGCTTCGTCAATAAATAATACGAGTTCGGGTTGTTCAACATCTCCTTTTTCTGGCATTTGTTGGTAAATTTCGGCGAGAAGACTCAACATAAAAGTCGAGAATAATTTTGGTTTATCTTGAATATCTGTCAAACGAATGATGTTTACGTAACCTTTCCCGTTTTCATCTATTCTCATTAAATCATCAATTTCAAATGATTTTTCGCCAAAAAAGAAATCGCCCCCTTGTTGTTCCAATTCAATTATTTTACGAAGAATCGTTCCAGTTGTTGCGGTTGAAATCTTTCCGTATGCTGAAGAAATTTCGTCTTTTCCTTCTTCGGTAATATAATTCAGTACTTTTTTGATATCCTTTAAATCCAAAAGCGGCATTTTTTTATCATCACAATATTTAAAAATCACCGAAACTACGCCAGATTGTGTATCATTCAAATCTAAAATTCTAGAAAATAATACCGGACCAAATTCTGAAATTGTTGCTCTTAATCGAACACCATCTTGAGTTGATAGCGTCATTAATTCGACTGGGAAAGCTGCAGTTGAATACGGAATATTTATTTTAGAATGTCGCTCAGTAATAAAAGTTTTTTCAACTCCTTCTTTTGCGATTCCAGAGAAATCACCTTTTATATCCATCATTAAAACCGGAATTCCAAATGAAGATAATTGTTCTGAAAGTACTTGAATGGTTTTTGTTTTTCCAGTACCAGTAGCACCTGCTATTAATCCGTGGCGGTTTAAAGTTTTTAATGGAATTTTAATTTGGGTTTCACCAATTGGTTCCCCATTAAGTAAAGCTGCTCCAAGAAGAATACTATCGCCTTTTAAAGTATAACCTTGATTAATGTGTTGTATAAAAGATTCGGTGTTAGTCATTTTTATAAAATTGAATTTGCCACTATTTTTAGTGCAAGATACTATTTTCCAGTATTAAAAAGTAAGATAAAAGATGTCTATAAAAAAAATAGTTATTAACAGAAATATACTAAATACAATTAAATAAACGTTATAATCTGGGAAAATAAGATTGTAAATTATTATAAATCAATTGATTTGGCAAGAATAATAAAAAATGAAGAGGGATATTAATTAAAAAAACTACACGCCCAAATTATGGCAATGTTATAATTAGTAAAAAAAGTTTTTTTATTTCAACTAAAAAATTAAATTTGTCCCTATTCAAGTTTATTTACAACTAAAAACTATTAAATTATTTAAACATTAAAAATTTTTAAAATGGCAAACGTTAAAAAAGAAAAAGGATCAAACGGAGGCGGAATGTTCTCTGGAATTGTAATTGTATTATGTGTTTTTGTAGGATGGATTATTTGGAATTTCATAATGGGTTCTGGGTCAAATTTTGAAGGAGGAGTAAATACAGGACATCCGCTACCAGGAAATTATTTAGCCATGGTTTATAAAGGAGGTCCAATTGTACCAGTTTTAATGGGTTTATTATTAATGGTTATCGTTTTTTCATTTGAAAGATATTTTGTAATTTCAAAAGCATCAGGAAAAGGAAATCTTGACCAGTTTATGAGCAAAGTTCAAGCGAGTATTAACGGAGGGAATATAGAAGATGCAATTGCAACATGCGATAAACAACAAGGTTCTGTAGCTAATGCTATTAAATCAGCATTAGTAAAATACCAAGATGTAAAAAAAGAAGGATTTAATAGCGAAGAAGCATCTGAAATGATCCACAAAGAAATAGAAGAAGCTACTTCACTTGAAATGCCAATGTTAGAGAAAAATATGACCATTCTTTCTACTTTAGTTTCTTTAGGAACTCTTGCTGGATTATTAGGAACTGTAACAGGGATGATTAAAGCATTTGGAGCTTTAGCAACTGCAGGTACTCCAGATCAAGCATTATTAGCAAATGGTATTTCTGAAGCACTTATCAATACAGCGACTGGAATTTCTACTTCTGCATTAGCTATTGTAGCATACAATTTCTTCACTTCTAAAATTGATACGCTTACTTATTCTATCGATGAAGCTGGAACAGCTATCGTAAATACTTACAGAAGATTCAGAGGAAGTTTAAAATAAAATACTACAAAAAGAAAATGGCAAAAATAACAATGTCTAAAAAAGCGGCGTCTATCGACATGACAGCAATGTGTGATGTGGCTTTCCTTTTGCTTACGTTCTTTATCTTAACAGCTACTGCCAAACAGCAAGAGCCACTTCCTGTTCAAACTCCAGCTTCAACTGTACAAACTAAATTGCCAGAAACGGGTTTAGTAACTTTGACTCTCGGAAGTTATGAAGGAAAACCAAAAGTATTCTTCGGAATGAAAGATAGAGATATTCGTAAAAAAACGATTGAATTAATTGAAAGCAGATTTAAACTGGGTCTAACAGAACAAGAACAACTTCAGTTTGAATTGATTGATGAATTCGGTGTTCCGATGAGTAATTTGAAACAAATCATAGGAATGAAAAGTTCGGATAGAAACAAAGTTGGTTTTCAAACAGGGATTCCTTTTGATTCAATCGACAATCAATTAAAAGAATGGATTTACACTGCTCGACAAGCAAATGTTGAATTGGGTAAAACAAAAGAACTTGACTTCGCTATTAAAGGCGATGCTAAAGAACAATATCCACAAATCAAAAAGATTATGGATATTTTACAAGACCAAAAAATCAATAGCTTTAATTTAGTTACTGGTTTAAGAGGAAAAGACTATTAATTCAATAAATAGAAAAAATGGCTGAATTAAATACCGGTGACGGTGGTGGCAAAAAAGGAAGTGGTAAGGTAAGAAGTAAAAAACAAAACTCTAAAGTAGATTTAACTGCAATGGTGGATTTGGCTTTCTTATTAATCACGTTTTTTATGTTGACTACATCATTATCAAAACCACAATCTATGGATTTAGGGTTGCCTGATAAAGAGGATGATCCACTTAAAGATAAACCAGTAAAAACTGACCAAAGAAGAACAGTAACTGTAATTCTTGGTGACAATGATAAAATAAAATGGTATCACGGACTTCTTGAAGCACCTGAGCCTAATGGTAAACCAACAGATGCAGTTTATGGTAAAGATGGGATACGTAAAGAGTTATTGAAAAGAGTAAAATCGGTTCCAGAAATAGTGGGTGCTAAGAAAGGATTAATAGTTATTATTAAACCTACAAAAAAATCAACCTATAAAAATTTGGTTGATATTTTAGATGAAATGGCTATTTGTGGTGTTCCTACATATGCTATTGTAAATGATTTTTCGCCAGAAGAAAAAGCATTGGCTGAAAAGATGAACACGAATACTCCGTAAAAGTATTCCTAAAAAATATTTATTATATGAAATTAGACTTATTAAAAAAACAATGGCTCGACATCGTTTTTGAAGGTCGTAACAAAAGTTATGGTGCTTATGATTTGAGAATAAAAAGTGGTAATATAACTTTACGCGCTATGCTTATTGGAGCTGTTGTATTTGCTATTGCAGTAGCAACTCCTATGATTGTTGATTTTATTGGCAGTGCTGCTGAAGATGATACTGCTTTAGATCAAAAAATAACAACAATTAAGTTACCACCTAAAGAAAAACCAAAAGAAGATATTCCACCACCACCACCTCCTCCTCCTAAAGTAGATCAGGTTAAGTTTGTAAAACCTGTTGTTGCAAAAACGGAAGAGGTTACTGAAGAGCCACCAAAAGTGGAAGAAATTAAAGATAAAAAATTAGGTGATGAAACTATAAAAGGAGATCCAGATGCTCCAATAACAGTTGAACCAGTTGGTAACGGTAAAGAAGTGGTTGAAGAAGATAATAATGTTTACAATTCTGCAGGAATTGAAGTAAAACCAGAATACCCAGGGGGGTTAGCTAAATTTTATAGCTTTATTAAAAACAATTACCAAGCTCCAGATGAAGAAGGTTTGAAAGGGAAAGTTATTGTTTCTTTTGTGGTTGAGAAAGACGGGTCATTAACAGATATTAAAGTTTTAAAAGATATTGGTTACGGAACCGGAACAGAAGCTATCCGTGTATTAAAAAAATGCGCAAGATGGACACCTGCTGAACAAAATGGTAAAAAAGTAAGATGTTCTTATCAAATTCCAATTGCTATAGAAACAGCGTCTGAATAATGATAAAAAGTTTAATTAATAATTTTCAGAAGAAATCGCTTAATGAGCGATTTCTTCTATTTATAGGGATTTTGTTTTTTTTGATTTATTTAACATTAGGGTTACTAATAATTTTTTGGGAAAAACTACCTTTGAAAATGCCTTTAGCTTATAGAATTGCATTTGGTGTTTTGCTTATTGTATATTCGTTTATTCGCTTTCTACGTTTCTTTAATACTGCAAAAGAGTAATGAAAAAGTACTTAAAATATATTGTCTTTTTATCCATAATGATTTTTGGATTCATTTTTTCGTGTGCTAAAAAAGATCCAAATGCCCCGAAAAGTGATACTATAGTTGAAGGTAAGACAACTATTTTGGTAGATGAAACCTTGTTGCCTATTATTGAAGATCAATTGGCTGTTTTTGAAAACAATTACAATTCTAAAATTACTTTGGTTCCGCAATCTGAAAAAGAGAGTGTTTTAGCTTTAACCAATGGGAAAGCCGACATAGTAGTTTTGTCAAGAGAATTGAATAAAGAAGAGCAAGCTGTATTTAAACAAAAAAAGATTGCGCCAAAATCAACTCCCTTTGCAATTGATGCAATAGCATTTGTTAAAAACAAAAAATCAAACGATACTTTGATTGATTTGAAAGAGATTATAGATTTTATTAAAGGAAATAAAACCAATATTAAAGGGTTGGTTTTTGATAATCCCAATTCAAGTACAGTAAGATATTTAAGTGAATTAGCAGGAGTTACTGCATTACCGGAAGTAGGTGTTTTTTCATTCAAGACCAACGAAGATGTAATCAAATATGTTTCCGAAAATGATGGTATGATTGGAGTAGTTGGTAATAATTGGTTGTATCAACCAAAAGTATCAATGCAAAAATATATTGATAATATCAACATTTTAAGTGTTAAAGGAATGAATAGCAAGGAATATGTTTTTCCTAGTCAGGATAATGTTGCAAAAAGGGTTTATCCTTTGGCACGTGTTTTGTTTATCGTCAATTGTCAGGGCTACGAAGGTTTAGGAATGGGCTTTGCTTCATTTATAGCCGGAGAAAAAGGACAACGAATTATTTTAAAATCAGGCCTCGCTCCTATGAGAGAACCCAGCCGAAATATTAGAATAAGAAACCAAATCGAAAAAAAATAATAATGAAAAAGATTATAAAATTCAGCAACATGAATACATTAAAGATTTTTAGTATCGCTTTATTAACTTCAGCAACAGTTCATGCACAAGATATAGAACTGGCAAAGAAAGCAATTGACGCTGAACAATATGAAAAGGCAAAATCAATGCTTAAAAGTATTATTCAAGCTAAACCTTCAAACGGAAAAGCTTCCTTTTTATTAGGAACCATTTATTTAAAACAGAACATCGAAGATTCAGCGGCAGTAGCTTTTCAAAAAGGACTTTCTGCTTCTGAAGGCGCAAAATTTAATGCTATTGGATTAGGTCAAATGGATCTTGATAAAGGAGATGCTACTGCCGCGAAATCAAAATTTGATATGGTCGCAAAGGATCTTAAAAAGAAAGATTTTGAAGAATATGTTTATATCGCCAAAGCATACATGAATGCAGAAAAGCCAAATTTTAAAAGTGCTATTGAAGTTTTATTAAAAGCAAAAACTTTAAATCCAAATGCTGCTGAAGTACAATTAGCGTTAGGAGATGCTTATTATGGAGACAAAAATCAAAATGAAGCTTATGCTTCATATAGAAGTGCTTATTCTATAGATGCCTCTTTAATTAGAGCTAAAATGCAATTAGGGGTCTTATTAAAAGGAGCTAAAGCATATACAGAAGCAATAAAAGCTTTTGATGAAGTAATAAAAATTGATTCAAATTATGGTCCAGTATATAGAGAATTGGCAGAGACCTATTACTTATGGGGAAATAATGAACCAAAAAAATACACAGAAAATATTTCTAAAGCATTAGGATACTATGAGAAATATATGAGTATGACCGATTATTCGTTAACATCTCGTATGCGTCATGCCGACTTTTTAATATTGGCTAAAGATTACAAAGCATTAGAAGTTGAAGCCAATCAAATGAAACAATTGGATAAAGTAAATCCAAGAATCTTACGTTATTTAGGTTATTCTGCTTATGAAAATGGAAATACCGATGCAGCAATTACAGCACTTACGGATTTCACAACTAGAGGAACCAATAAACTTATTGCAAGAGATTACCTTTATTTAGGATTGGCGAAACTTAAAAAAGCAACAGGTGTAGACGGTAAAACTGTCGATACTAATTTGTTAAGTGCAGCTTCAGCAGATATTAGAAAAGCTGTCGAATTAGAGCCAACAATGGTAAATGAATTAAATGAAGTTGGGAAAAAATATTTTACGCTAAAATCATACAAAGTAGCTGCATCTATTTTTGAAATTGCAATTTCAAATCCCAATTCAAAAAATTATTTAGAAGACAATGTTTATTTTGGCCTTTGCTCCTATACAGAAAACAAAGGAAAAGATGCAACAACTATTGACAAGGTTTCTTTAGGTAAAGCCGATGTTGCTATGGATAATGTATTAGTAGCAAACCCCAATTATCAAGAAGCTTATTTGTATAAAGCGAGAATTAACAATATACTTGATTTGGATGAAAAAATGGCAATAAATTATCAAAAATTTATCGATATGGTTCTTGCAAAAGGTAACGAAGAAGTTACTAAAAACAAAAAGAAAATCACCGAATCTTACAATGCAATTGCTGCCTATTATGCCAATACTGATAAAGCAAAAGCAAAAGAATTTTTTAATAAAACACTAGCTTTAGAACCAACAGATTCATACGCTCTTGAATCATTAAAGATTTTGAAATAAAAACACATAATTATAAAACTAAAAAATCGTCTAAGAAATTAGATGATTTTTTTTGTGCAAATGTTAAAACTTGTAAGAAATTATTTATTTAAATAATAAAGTGATTAATTCGCAGTTATTAATAAAATCAAAATATATTTTTATGCCCAAATCTTTATTTGCTCTTGTAATTTTCTTTATTTGCTCTTTTTCTTTCGGACAAAATGGATTTACTTTAAAAGGAAAAGTCATCGACGAAACGACAAAATTACCTATTGAATCAGCCACGGTTTATCTTTCTAATGCAAAAGATTCTACAGTTATTGATTACACTATAACAAATAAACTAGGGAACTTCGATCTTAAAATTAAAAAAATCAATTATCCAGTGTTGCTAAAAGTTTCTTTTGTTACCTATCAGGAATATAAAATAGCTCTTGAAAAAGTTTCTGAAAATAAAGATTTTGGAACATTAGTTTTAAAAGAACGAATCAACAATCTAAATGAAGTGGTCATCAAAAGTGAAGCACCTCCTATCAGAATAAAAAAAGACACATTAGAGTTTAATGCCTCTTCATTTAAAGTTAGACCCGATGCGAATGTAGAAACGCTACTCAAACAATTACCAGGTGTCGAAATTGATGAAGTTGGAAAAATAACCGTTAACGGCAAAGAAGTAAATCAAATTCTTGTGAACGGAAAACCTTTTTTCGATAAAGATGGAAAAATTGCACTTCAAAATTTACCATCCGATATTATTAATAAAGTCCAAGTAACCGATACAAAAACGAAGAAAGAAGAACAAACAGGAGCAGCAGCCAGTTCGAATAATGCCAGTATAAATTTAACAATAGACGAAAAGAAAAATAAAGGTTTCTTTGGGAAAGCAATGGCGGGTTATGGTTCAGATAAACGATATGAAAGCAGTATGTTGCTCAATCACTTCGAAGGAAAACGGAAGATTAGTGTTTTAGCATCGTCCAACAATATTAATGCAACGGGGTTTTCAATGGATGAAGTTTTTGACAATATGAGTGGAGGAAGAAATCGAAATGTTTGGTTCAATGATAACGGTTCTTTTGGGATAAATGGTAGGCGTTTCGGAAGTGGCAACGGAATTACACAATCCAATCTCGTCGGAATCAACTATTCGGATGAATGGATTAAAGATTCAGAAGCTTCATTAAGTTATTTTTATTCGGGTGCCAACACTAAAAATAACAACAGAACGAGTTCAACTATTTTTTTACCTTCCGGAAATTTTACCACCAACTCTAAATCGAATACCGATGAAGATAGATATGTACATAATGCTTCTGCTGTTTTCGAATTCAAAATCGATTCAACGGCATCAATTATAGTAGAACCCAATTTCACAAAATCCAATACTAAAAATAGAAGTATAGCTTCTCAAAAATCACTTAACGCCACAAATACACTTTTAAACGAAAGCGTTTCCGACAATTTCTACGAAAATAATTTGAACAGTTTTGCCAATACATTATCATATACCAAATCCTTCAAAAAGAAAGGAAAATATATTAGTTTGGTTTTTGAAAATGAAAATGCCATAAACAAAGATGACGAAAACATCAATTCGAATACTATTTTTTATCAAGATGCAATTCCCGATGATACTCGGAACCAATTCAATAATTCCAAAAACAGAAGTGAAAAATACAATACGGAATTCGAGTTTTTTCAACCCATTACCGATTCATTGCAAATTAAATTGGGATTTGAATATTTGATTAATACTAAAAAAGAAAGTCGAGAATCGTTCGAATTTGATGCTGCAAATCAATCGTATTCGATATATAATGATGTGCTTTCCAATAGTTTTAATTCAAACGAGAAAACAATCATTCCCAATACGGGATTGACTTTTAACAAAACTAAATTAAACATGAATTTGAACGTTGGAACATCAATTATAAATTACGATACCAATTCCAATTACTTGAGTTTGACTACAAATCTAACCAAAGAGTATTTGTTGCCCTATGTTAATCTTTATGGAAGTTATCGATTTTCCAAATCAAAAAATATTTGGGTAAACTATAATTATGAATACAGTTTACCATCTGCAAGACAGATTTTACCTGTCGAAGATTTGGCGAATCCACTCAATACAATAATTGGGAATCCGAATCTTGAATTGAATAAATACCACTCCATATATTTTTCTTACAGAGATTTTGATTATGAAACGCGTTCTGGTTACGGCGTAAACGCTGGTGGTAATTTTAACGATAGTCAAATTGTAGCTTCGGTTACTTTTGACGATAACAGAAAGCGAACAACAACTTATAATAATGTTTCCGGAACATATAATTCTTGGTTTGGCGCTTATTGGAATAAATCCATTAAAAAGGATGGATTTAAATTTAGATATGAATTGCGTATGAACAATAACTTCGGATTGTCTAAAGGTTTTACAGATGGTCAATTGTACAGTGCTAGGTCGTATAACTTTTCTCCAAGAGTAAATCTAACTTACGAATATGGTGAATTGTTGACGATAAATCCATCATACAATTATTCGTTAAACAATATTAAGTATACCAATTATGTGATTGAGGAAGCATCTAATTTTACACATAAATTCAATGTGCAAATCACAAGTTTTTGGCCAAAAAATTGGACTTTCGGAAATGATTTTGGATATTCTTACAATTCCAATATTGCTGAAGGATTTAAGAAAGATTTTTTCTTATGGAATTCTAGTTTGTCTTACAGTTTCTTCCAAAAGCAATTAATGGCAAAAGTGAAAGTTTATGATTTGTTAAACCAAAATCAAAGTGTTACCAGAAACATTAATGCAACATCTATTCGGGAAGAAGAGAACACTGTTTTACAACGCTATGTGATGTTTTCATTAACCTATAAACTGGATAAATTTGCTAATAAAGAGAAAAAGCCTTCAGGAGGTATAATTTGGCATTAATAAAAAATCGCCTTCAGCAGATGAAGACGATTTTTATATTTCTTTATACAATAATCGTGTTGCAAAAAGTTTTCCAACTGAACACTGAACACTGAACACTGAACACTGAACACTGAACTACCAACTTCCTCCAGCACCTCCGCCAGAAAATCCGCCGCCGCCAAATCCACCGCCGAATCCACCGCCGCCAGATGAGCCACCGCCAAATCCGCCGCCAGAACTCCTTCCCATATTACTTAAAATAATCATATCAAGTAAACTTGGACCTCCACTACTGTTTCCAGAGTTTCCTCCTTTATTTCTAGATATTAATATCATAATAACTATGAAAATGATAACAAAAATTAGAATTGGTGGAAAACCATCATTGTTTTTTTCTTTTCTTGTTCCTTTGTATTTTCCAATTAAGACTTTAAAAATAGCATCGGCACCTTTATCCAAACCATTGTAATAACTTCCCGCTTTGAATTCTGGAATAATTATGTTTCTGATTATTTCGCCATTAATACCGGCAACCAATCTGTCTTCCACGCCATATCCTGGAGCAATCCAAATTTTTCGTTCTTGCTTTGCAAGCAGTATAAAAATACCATTGTCTTCTTTTGCTTGTCCAACTCCCCATTCATGTCCCCATTTTGGAGCCAATATTCCGATATCTTCACCTTTAATAGTTTCAACTGTAACAACAACAATTTGCGTTGTTGTAGAGTCGGAATATTTGATTAGTTTTTCTTCTAATTGTGATTTTTCACTATCACTTAAAAGTTTGGCGTAATCATAAACAGATGTTTGAAAATCGGGTTTTTTCGGAATTTCAAATTGGGAGAACCCTAAATGACTTAACAAAAACAAAAATGTTATCAAAAGAAATTGGGCTACTTTGTAAAATAATTGTATCATTTATCCTTTTGATATTTCGTTAGTAAGTTCATCGGCATCTTCGCTATGATATGGGAAATGTTTTTTAAGTTGTTCACCCGCATTATGAATTCCGTCTACCAATGCTTGTTTGTTATTTCCGTTTTTGAAATGTTCCAACATGATGTCTTTGGTGCAATTCCAAAAATCATCCGCTACTTTTTCATTGATACCTTTATCACCATAGATGGCAAATTGTTTACTTTTTACAGCGACATAAATGATAACACCATTTCGATCTTTGGTATTGTCCATTTTTAATTCATTAAAAACAACCACTGCTCTCTCTATGGGAGCAATGGAGTTTTGCTTCGCCAGTTCGCCTTCTAGGCTCGGGCCCTTTTCTATATGGACACGGATCTCGCCTGAAGTGTTTTTTTCGGCCAATCGAATCGCTTCAACTACTTCTGTTTCTTCTTCTTTGGATAAAAAAGCTTCTACTTTTGACATTATTTTGCTTCTTTTTTGTCGAAGTTGAATTCTACATCCGGCGCTTTATCTGCACCAGTAACCGCTTCAAAATATGGTTTTTCCTTGAATCCAAACATTTTAGCAAACAAGCTTCTTGGAAAAGTTAAGATGCTATTGTTAAATGGTTTTATAGCCTCATTATAACGAGTTCGAGCTGTAAGAATTTGATTTTCTGTACTTGCTAATTCATCTTGTAATTTCAAGAAATTTTCATTAGCTTTCAAGCTAGGATATTGCTCAACTGTAACTAATAAACGCGATAAAGCACTACTCATACCACCTTGCGCTTGGCTAAATTGTGCCAATTGTTCTGGAGTGATATTAGTTGGATCAATGGTTACAGAAGTAGCTTTTGCACGTGCTTCAATTACTGCAGTTAAAGTTCCTTTTTCATATTCAGCAGCCCCTTGAACCGTTTTAACTAAATTACCGATAAGGTCATTTCTTCTTTGATAAGACGTTTGTACATTTCCCCAGCTTTCTTTTACTCCTTGTTCTAAAGTAACTGCTGTATTGTTAATTCCTTTTAAATAGAAGTATCCAATTAATAAGATTCCTCCTAAAATTATCCAAGGCAAAAATTTTCTCATAATTTCTAATTTTTAAAGTTTATTTGTTGTTTTTAATTTTGATTGTTATTTATAAATTATTTTTGATATTCGTCAATTCGGCTTTTATTCCTTCTAATTTGTTGATAATTTCAAACTTGTCTAAGGATTTTTTCTGACCTTCTTTTAAATGCGTTTTAGCACCTTCTAATGTAAAACCACGTTCTTTTACCAAATGATAAATGAGTTGTAAATTTTTCACATCTTCTTGCGTAAACATACGGTTTCCTTTGGCATTTTTCTTAGGTTTTAAAATGTCAAATTCTTTGTCCCAAAACCGAATAAGAGATGCATTTACATTAAACGCATCGGCCAATTCACCAATACTAAAATAGCGTTTGTCTTTTGATAGTTCTATATGCATAGTTTTTTATTTTATAAAATTTTGAACACTGACATTAGTCCAACGATTGATTCTCTTGATTCGCAATTTTTGAAATAGCAACATATTCTGCCGCCGAAATATTTCCGTAATAAAAATTAATAGGGTTGACAGTTTTTCCATCTTTGTGCACTTCATAATGCAAATGCGGTGCTTCACTTCGTCCTGTGCTTCCAACATAGCCAATAATATCACCTCTTTTAACTTTTTGACCACGTCTTACTTTATATTTGCTCAAATGTCCGTATAAAGTTAAATAGCCAAATCCGTGTGTTATTTCAATATGATTACCATAACCCGATAAAGAGTTATCTGCACTTTTCACCACGCCATCACCTGTAGCATAAATTGGCGTTCCTGTTTTTGCCGTGAAGTCCATTCCTTCGTGCATTTTACGTGCTTTTGTAAATGGATCACTTCGATAACCAAATCCCGATGCCATTCGTTTTAATTCTTCATTTTTTACAGGTTGAATCGCCGGAATAGCTTCTAATAAATTACTTTTAGCTTTTGCCAATTTCAATATTTCATCTAACGATTTCGATTGAACTGCTAGTTCTTTTGTTAACACATCAACACGTTTGGAAGTATTCACAACTAAATCTGAATTGTTATACCCTTCTAAATTTTTATAACGATCGGCTTCTTTAAATCCTGCTTTGCGTATTTCTGTTGGAATAGGTGCCGAATTAAAATACGCGCGATACAAATTATCATCTCGGTCTTCTAATGCTGCTGTAACTTCATCTAATTGATCCATTTTTTTATTTAAAATGGCATAATTCAATTTCATATTATCCAATTCCCTTGATAATAACTTATCCTTTGGCGTTTCAAAATAAGGGGTATTTATTAAAAGTACCATACATATAAATCCAAATAAAGCCGAAGCAAGTAAAAATAAAGCAGCATATCCGAACTTTCTTCCCTTTTTTAGCTTAATTTTTCGATAAGCCAAACTTTCTGTGTCGTAATAATACTTAACTTTCTTCGACATTTCTTAAATTATACTATTTTTGTGGGGTTTTAAAATAACAATGGTTATACGAACAAATTTACTAAATGTTTCAATCGGAATCTATTTTTATTTTTTAGAAGCGAAACTTTTGGCATCTTTGCAATCCATGTTCCTGCTTTCCGCTTTATTTTTATACCTAACAGGTTTTTAAAACCTGATAGGTACAAAAGATACCGCGTTAAATGCAAAGTATTCACCGAACACTTATTAAAAATAAGAGTTAAGTGAGATAATCAGGGATAAACAGTAAGCCATTTAAACAAAATCTAATTATCTAAAGATCTAACCATCTAATAATCTATAATGAAATCACAAGACATTCGTAAGCAATTTTTACAATTCTTTGAAAGCAAAGGACACTTAATAGTTCCTTCTGCTCCTATCGTGCTTAAAGACGATCCAACCCTAATGTTTAACAACTCGGGAATGGCACAATTCAAAGAATATTTTTTAGGAAACGGAACGCCTAAAAGCAAACGAATCGCCGATACACAAAAATGCCTTCGTGTTTCAGGAAAACATAACGATTTAGAAGATGTCGGTTTTGATACCTATCACCACACCATGTTTGAGATGTTGGGAAATTGGTCTTTTGGCGATTACTTCAAAAAGGATGCGATTAATTGGGCATGGGAATTACTGACAGAAGTCTACAAAATTCCAAAAGAAAATTTATACGTTTCGGTTTTTGAAGGTAATCCAGATGAAAATGTTCCCTTCGACCAAGAAGCGTGGGACATTTGGAAAGGTTTAATAGATGAAGACCGCATCATCCCCGGAAATAAAAAAGACAACTTCTGGGAAATGGGCGATCAAGGTCCATGTGGTCCGTGTTCTGAAATCCATGTCGATTTACGTTCGGAAGAAGAAAAGTCAAAAGTCTCAGGAAAAAGTTTAGTGAACAACGATCATCCACAAGTAGTTGAAATCTGGAACAATGTGTTCATGGAATTCAACCGTAAAGCCGATGGTTCCTTGGAAAAATTACCAGCGCAACATGTCGATACCGGAATGGGATTCGAGCGTTTGTGTATGGCATTGCAAGGAAAAACGTCCAATTACGACACCGATGTTTTCACGCCGCTGATTGAAAAAGTAGAACAAATTACTAGATTTAAATATACTTCTAACGAAGTTCAAAATATATCTGAAGAACAAAATAAAACCAATATTGCCATTCGTGTTATTGTCGATCACGTTCGTGCGGTGGCGTTTGCTATTGCCGACGGACAGTTGCCTTCCAATACCGGAGCGGGTTATGTAATTCGTAGGATTTTGCGTCGCGCGATTCGATACGGATTTACATTCTTAAACACCAAAGAGCCATTTATCAATAAATTGGTAGAAGTGTTAGCGAATCAAATGGGCGAATTTTTTCCAGAAATAAAATCACAACAACAATTGGTTACTAATGTAATTCGCGAAGAAGAAGCATCATTTTTACGTACTTTAGACCAAGGATTGCAATTGTTAGAAAACGTAGTTTCAGAAACCAATGGCAACGAAGTTTCTGGCGCAAAAGCTTTTGAATTGTACGACACTTTCGGATTTCCTATCGACTTAACTGCTTTAATTCTTCGTGAAAAAGGTTATGAATTAGACGAAGCCGGATTTGCTACTTCTATGCAAGAACAAAAAAACCGTTCACGTGCAGCGTCTGAGGTTTCTACCGAAGACTGGTCGGTCTTAATTCCGGGAAATGTTGAAACTTTTGTTGGATATGATCAAACGGAAAATGATGTCAAAATCACCCGCATCCGTAAAGTCGATTCTAAAAAAGATGGAATTCTATACCAAATCGTTTTGAACAACACACCATTTTATCCAGAAGGTGGTGGACAAGTTGGCGATAAAGGAACCTTAGTTTCCGCAAATGAAATCATCGACATCATCGATACGAAAAAAGAAAACAACTTAATTCTGCATTTCGCAAAGCAACTTCCAGAAAATGTAAATGCCAATTTTGTAGCGAAAGTCAATACCGATTTAAGAACGTCTACTTCTAAAAATCACTCGGCTACACATTTGATGCATTTGTCATTGCGTACCATTTTAGGAACGCATGTTGAGCAAAAAGGCTCATTAGTAAATCCGAATCATTTGCGTTTTGATTTTTCGCATTTCAGTAAAGTTACGGATGAAGAAATTAGAAAAGTGGAAGATTTTGTCAATGTCAGAATTGAAGAACAATTGCAATTGGTAGAGCACAGAAATATTCCGATTCAACAAGCGATGGAGCAAGGAGCAATGGCGTTGTTCGGAGAAAAATATGGCGACAATGTGCGCATGATTGAATTTGGTGAGAGTAAAGAATTATGTGGTGGCATTCACGTAAAGAATACAGCCGAAATCTGGCATTTCAAAATCCTTTCAGAAGGAGCAGTAGCAGCCGGAATACGTCGTATTGAAGCGATTACTGGAGATGCTGTAAAAGCTTTTTTCACACAACAAGAAAACGATTTAGATTCGATAAAAGAAATTCTAAAAAATCCACAAGATGCCATTAAAGCAGTGGTTTCTTTACAGGAAGATAATGCCAAATTGAAAAAACAAATTGAGCAATTGTTGAAAGAAAAAGCGAAAAATCTAAAAGGCGAATTGGCTTCTCAATTACATGAGGTAAACGGAGTGCAATTCCTAGCCACACAAGTCGATTTGAATGCCGAAGGAGCAAAAGATTTGGCCTACGAATTGGGAACTTTAGGAACGAATCTATTCTTGGTTATTGCCACATCAGAAGATGATAAGCCGATGCTAACCTGTTATATTTCGAAAGAATTAGTAGCTGCCAAAAACCTAAACGCCGGAACAGTTGTTCGTGAATTAGGAAAATACATACAAGGTGGCGGAGGCGGACAACCTTTCTTTGCGACCGCAGGAGGAAAAAATGCAGCAGGAATTCAAGAAGCTTTAGAAAAAGCAGTTGATTTTGTGAAGTAATAATTCTCGCAAAGGAGCGGAGGTGCAAAGTTTTTTTATTGTTGCTAGCGATTGGATAATTTTAATTTCAAATAATTCGTATGACGGAAAATGAGATTTCAAAGATAATTGTGGATGCTAGTTATACTATGCATGTAAAATTAGGTCCAGGTTTATTGGAATCGGTTTACGAAACGATATTGGAACATGAATTAATTTCCAAAGGTCTGAAAGTTGAAAGACAAAAAGCGTTGCCAGTACTTTGGAATGATAAAAAAATGGATATTGGTTTTAGAGCGGATTTAATTGTTGAAGATAAAGTTATCATTGAAATTAAATCGGTTGAAAATATTATTCCAGTTCATCCAAAACAAGTATTGACCTATCTAAAAATAACAGGTTTAAAACTTGGTTTGCTAATAAATTTTAATGAAGTATTAATTAAAAACGGAATCACAAGAATTGTAAACAACTTGTAATTCTTTTTGTTAACTCTGCGCCTCTGCGTCTTTGCGAGCATTTACTTCCGCTCCCCAATCTGCTGTCTCCACATCGCATAATACAAACCTTTATCTAAAAGTAACTCGTCGTGCTTACCTTGCTCGATAATTTTTCCTTGCTCTAAAACAAAGATTTTATCCGCATGCATAATCGTCGAAAGGCGGTGGGCAATCAACACCGTAATTCTATTTTTGTCCGAAATCGAACGAATGGTCGAGTTGATTTCTTCTTCTGTAATCGAATCCAATGCCGAAGTCGCTTCGTCAAAAATCAATAAATTAGGATTCCGTAATATCGCACGGGCAATCGACAATCGTTGTTTTTCGCCACCAGAAACTTTTATTCCGCCTTCACCAATCGTAGAACTCAGACCGTTTTCGGCACGATTTAATAATGTGTCACAACTGGCTCTGTGCAATACATCGTGTAATTCTTCATCGGTAGCATCGGGTTTTACAAACAGTAAATTTTCCCGAATCGTTCCTGAGAACAGCTGCGCATCTTGTGTGACAAATCCCAATTGCTTTCTCAAATCGACTAAATCTACAGCGTTGGAATTGATCGTATTGTACAACACTTCGCCTTCTGCCGGTGGATACAATCCTACTAACAGTTTTACCAAGGTGGTTTTTCCCGAACCGGACGGACCAACAAAAGCTACGGTTTCGCCTTGCTTAATGTCGAAATTAATTTTTTCTACAGCTGGATACATGGCGCTTTTATGTTTGAAAGTGACATTAGCAAAACGCAATGACGAAATCGTACCAATGTGTTTTGGATTAGCAGGACGGAATTCCGATTTGGCATTCAGCAACGCTTCAAAATTTTCCATCGAGACTTTGGTTTCATTTTTAACGATGATGAACTGACTCAATTCCTGCAACGGACCAAAAATAAAGAAGGTAAAAAACACCATCGTCAATAAATCGCCAACCAGAATTTTATCGCCAAATAAAAAGTAATACAACGCAAAAATGACACAGGTTCTTAAAAAGTGAACTGTAGTTCCTTGGATGAAACTCAAACTTCGGATGAAACGAATTTTTTGCAATTCTAAACTTAATATTTTTTGCGTATTACTGTTGAGTCGACCTTCTTCCTGTTCGGTTAATCCCAAACTTTTCACCAACTCAATGTTGCGTAAACTTTCGGTGGTAGAACCCGCAAGCGAATTGGTTTGGGTAACTATTCGTCTTGAAATGACTTTGATTTTTTTTCCTAAAAAGGAACTCAAAACCGCAATAATCGGAGCCGAAATTAAAAAGATAATGGCTATACGATAATCGATTCGGGAGATATAAATAATGACAAACACAAATCCTACAATCGTCTGAAAGATCAATGATATAGAAAGTGTAATTAACTTTTCAGAATCGGTTCGAACCTTTTGTAAACGACTCAATGTTTCGCCACTGCTTTGGTCTTCGAAATCTTCAAAAGGTAAGTCTAATGATTTTTTGATACCGTCGGTGTACATTTCGGCACCCGTTCGTTGAATGACAATATTGGTAAAATAGTCCTGAAAATTCTTAGTAACTCGCGATACCATAGCAGCACCTAAAGAAAGCATCAGCCAAAAACCAACTGCTTTTATAAAATCGAATTCACGACCTTTATATTTTGCAATTCCAACACCACAATCTTGCATTAATTTTCCGGTTATAATCGAATCCGATAAGCTAAAACAAATGTTTATTGCCGCCATTATCAAAGCCACGAACAATAACAATTTGTGTTTTTTTATGTAAAAATATAATAGTTTCATAGGGAAAAAAGGAATTAAAACAACTTGACTTTTTTAGTTGTAAAGTGATGCAAAAATAGTAAATAAATAAGCGCAACAGAATTCCGACTGTTAATTGATTACTAATTTTGTATTTTTGACTCGAGCGTATGCGAACAGAAGAAGTAAAGTAGTAAATAAAAACCGATGAACTTCACGACCAAAATCCCGATTCCAAAATCTGATAAACCCATAAATTATAATTCCAAAATAGTTTTGTTGGGATCCTGTTTTGCAGAAAACATGGGAGAGCAACTCGAATATTTTAAATTTCAAAATACGGTCAATCCTTTCGGAATAATCTTCAATCCGGTTTCTATTGAGAAGTTGGTTTCGAGAATTATAGACAAGCAAGAGTTCACAGAAAACGATATTTTCTTTCACAACGAACGTTGGCATTCTTACGATGTACATTCGGATTTAAGTCATGAGAATAAGGACGAATTTCTAAATCAACTCAATCAAATAATCCAAAATTCCAACAATCGAATAATCGAATCGTCACACATTATCATCACCTACGGAACATCATGGATTTACAAATTAAAATCCACCAATGAAGTTGTTGCTAACTGTCATAAAGTTCCGCAAGTTGAATTTGAAAAAGAAATTCTATCGGTGGAAATTATCGAAAAATCCATCCAAAATACCATCGATTACATTCGAAAAACAAATCCGAATTGTAAAATAATTTTCACAGTTTCTCCTGTGCGGCATCTCAAAGACGGATTTATAGCAAATCAACTCAGCAAAGCACATCTTATAACTGCAATTCATGAAACCGTTAACCGACAACTGACAACCGACAACTATTTTCCTTCCTATGAAATCATGATGGACGAACTACGCGATTACCGTTTTTATGGTTCAGACATGCTGCATCCCAATCAGGTCGCGATTGATTATATATGGGAAAGGTTTTTTGAAACTACCATTTCAGAAGCAAGTTATCCAAATATGGAAACCGTTTCGAGCATTCAAAAAGGATTGGCGCACCGGCCGTTTCACCCGAATTCGAAAAGCCATCAAAAATTTCTGGAAGAAATTCAGCAAATGATAAAAGTAGTACAACAGCAATTTCAACACATTGATTTTAATTGACGATTGTTCGATTTTTGGATTGTTCTAGTAAAAATAATTCTATATTTGAATGAATGAAACCAATCGACAGAAAAACCGAAATCATCAATGTAGCCGCCAAACTTTTTAAAGAAAAAGGATATAGCGCTGTAACCATGCGCGACATTGCACAAGCCATGGATATCAAAGCGGCAAGTTTGTACAACCACATCAAATCCAAACAAGAAATTCTAGTTTTAATAGTTATTGAAATAGCAGAAGAGTTCACCAATGTGATGAACGAAATCGTTAATTCAGAAATTTCAGCCATTAAAAAAATAGAGAATGTAATTCAGTTGCATATCGATATTACGCTCCGAAATGCTGACGCCTTGGCTTGCTTAAATAACGATTGGATGCATTTAACAGCCAATGATTTGGTTTATTTCATTAAAATGCGAGAAGAGTATGAAGATAATTTCAGAATCATTATCCAAAAAGGGATTGCCGACGGTGAAATCAAAAACCTAAACATCGAAGTCATTATATTTTCCACTCTTTCTACTTTGCGAACATTATACCTTTGGTACGGTAAGAAAAAAAGTCCCAATCCCCAAGTTTTAAAATCCAATATGATTCAAGTTTTGCTTAACGGAATCGTTTAATTTGAAACCAAATCCTCCTACAAAATCTGTTACGATTTAAATAAATTACAACGTTTTCGTAGCAACTATTAAAATAATGACTAAATTTGCATAACAAACTAACAACCGTTAGTTTTAATAAAACATAAATAAATGTCGAAATTTCATAGCATTAAAGTCGCTGATATTTATAAGGAAACAAAGGACTGTTCGGTAATTACTTTAGAAATTCCGGAAGCTTTGAAAAACGAATTTCAATACAAACAGGGACAACACTTAACAGTAAAAGCAACCGTCGACGGAAGCGAAGTCAGACGTAATTATTCATTATGTTCCTCGCCGATGGAGAGCAAATGGCAAGTGGCTGTAAAAAAAATCAATGGTGGATTATTTTCTTCCTATGTGAATGATACATTAAAAAAAGGAGATTTTATCGATGTTATCGCGCCTCATGGGACTTTTAACACGGAAGTTAATCCAAACAAAGCTAAAAATTATATCGCATTTGCTGCTGGAAGCGGAATTACACCTTTACTTTCTATCATCAAAACGCATTTAGCAGTCGAACTAAAAAGTACTTTCAAACTTTTTTATCTCAATCGAAGCATAAAATCTATTATCTTTAAGGAAGAAATTGAGCAGCTCAAAAATACCTATTTCGACCGATTCGAAATCTTCCATTTCTTAACTAAAGAACACCGAAGCATCGAACTGTTAAACGGCCGATTTACTAAAGAAAAGTTACAAGTTCTAACGAATAAAATTATCGATATTCCATCCGTTGACGAATGTTTTATCTGCGGTCCCGAGCAAATGATTTTCCTCATTCGTGATGAATTGGTCGCTGCCGGTTTGGATAAAAATAAAGTGCATTTTGAATTGTTTACTTCAGGAAATTCTGAAGAAGACAAAGTAAGAATAAATAAAATATTAGAGCATAAAACCGAAGGAACCGACGTAACCATAATCGATGGTGGAAAAGAATTCCATTTCATCATGGACGACGATTTCGACAACATACTCGATGGAGCATTAGCTGCTGGTGCCGATTTACCGTTTGCCTGCAAAGGAGGCGTTTGTAGTACCTGTAAATGCAAAGTCGTTTCGGGAACTGTCGAAATGAAAATCAATTATGCACTCGACGAAAATGAAGTAAAAAAAGGTTTGGTGTTAAGTTGCCAGGCCGTACCTACTTCCGAAAAAGTCGTGGTCGATTTCGGAGTATAAAAAAATTGTTTCAAGTTCCAAGTTTCAGGTTGTATAACTTGAAACTTGAAACCTGAAACTTAAAACAAAATAGTATGTCAGAATCAGAAGTTAAAAACCTAGAAGCCATCTTCGATGCTCGTATCGCTCGTGACGAAAAAATCGAACCCAAAGATTGGATGCCCGAGAAATACCGTCAAACACACATTCGTCAGATTTCACAACACGCCCATTCCGAAATTGTCGGGATGTTACCCGAAGGGAATTGGATAACTCGCGCGCCTTCCTTAAAAAGAAAAGTAGCCTTACTGGCCAAAATTCAAGACGAAGCGGGTCACGGTTTATATTTGTACAGCGCTTGTGAAACACTAGGAGTTTCACGTGAGGAATTATACGAACAACTGCATTCCGGTAAAGCAAAATATTCAAGTATCTTTAATTATCCAACTTTAACTTGGGCCGATATGGGCGCTATAGGATGGCTGGTAGATGGCGCTGCGATTATCAATCAGGTGCCGTTAACCACAACGTCATTCGGACCGTACGCTCGTGCGATGGTGCGCGTTTGTAAGGAAGAGAGTTTCCATCAACGTCAGGGATTTCAAATCATGATGACCTTGGCCAACGGAACTCCCGAACAAAAAGAAATGGCGCAAGATGCACTCAACCGTTGGTGGTGGCCGTCTCTAATGATGCTCGGTCCAACTGATGCCGAATCGGTGCACACCGAACAATCGATGAAATGGAAATTGAAACGCAAAACCAACGACGAACTACGTCAGCAGTTTGTTGATCAAACGGTTCCACAAGCCGATTTAATCGGATTAACCATTCCTGATCCCAATCTAAAATGGAACGAAAAAACCAAATCGTACGACTTCGGTGAAATGGACTGGGACGAATTTTGGCAAGTCGTAAAAGGCCACGGTCCCTGTAATAAAGAACGTATTTTCGCCAGAGTCAACGCCTGGGAAAACGGAAAATGGGTGAGAGACGCCGCTATGGCGTATGCCGAAAAGCAAAGTAATAAAGAAGTAAAAAAAGCAATATAAATTGTTGTCAGTTTTCTGTTCTCCGTTTTTAAAACCGACAACCGACAACCGACAACCGACAACTTTAAAAACAATGAAAAACTGGCCACTTTGGGAAGTATTTATAAGAAGTAAAAACGGATTAGAGCACCGTCATTGCGGAAGCTTACACGCCAGCGATGCAACAATGGCTTTAGAAAATGCACGCGATGTCTACACCAGAAGAATGGAAGGTGTAAGCATTTGGGTTGTTCCATCTGCACAAATCACCGCATCCAATCCTGATAATAGCGCCGAGCTTTTTGAACCTGCAAAAGACAAAGCGTATCGCCATCCCACTTTTTATGAATTGCCCGATGAACTAAAACACATGTAAGATATAGAGTATTCCCCTCCTCTGGAGGGGTGCCCGAAGGACGGGGTGGCAAATAAGTAATTTAAAACAATAATTACTTTAATTTAAACAAAAAATGAACAACAATTTAATTCAATACATATACGGAATCGCAGATAACGCCCTTATCCTAGGACAGCGTCTCGGCGAGCTTTGTGGTCACGGTCCAAGTCTGGAAACCGACATCGCCATGACCAATATTTCTCTCGATTTATTAGGACAAGTACGCAGTTATTACCAATACGCTGCCAAGATAATTGGAGGTGAAGCGACCGAAGACACTATCGCATTCCTTCGTAAAGAACGGGAATACAAAAATGTACTTTTGGTTGAACAACCCAACACCGATTTTGCTTATTCGATTACCAGACAATTTCTATTTGACATGTTTCATTTACTATTGTTAGAAGAATTGCAAAACAGTTCCGATGCGACGTTATCGGCAATAGCCAAAAAAAGCATCAAAGAAGTTTCCTACCACACGCGTTTTTCCTCCGATTGGATCAGACGATTAGGTGACGGAACCGAAGAAAGTCACAACAGAATTCAAGAAGCAATGAATCATTTATGGGCATTTACCGATGAATTGTTTCATCAAACCGATGCCGATAAAGCAATGGTTGCAGAAGGAATTGGAGTAGATGTAACCAAATTAAAAGATACCTTTTACAGAAAAGTAAGTAGTATTTTAGAGGAATCAACATTACAAACGCCTAATTTACAGTATTTTCAAAAAGGAGGAAAAAACGGAATTCACAGCGAACACATGGGTTACATTTTAACAGAAATGCAATTTATGCAACTTAGTTATCCCAACATGAATTGGTAAAAACCATTGCGATCTTTGCGTATCCCGACGCATCGGGATTGCGTGCTTTGCGGTTAAACGCGGTTAAAATATGACAGAAGAAGTAACACATATCGAACAAAAACTATTCGAAATTCTAGCATCGGTTTCCGATCCTGAAATTCCAGTATTGTCGATTATGGAAATGGGAGTTGTTCGTTCTGCAAAAATGGTAAACGGAATTGTTGAAATTGAAATAACGCCAACCTACAGCGGTTGCCCAGCTATGGACGTTATTGCAGACGATATTAAATTGGCATTCCGTGAAAAAGGTTATGAAGCAAAAGTAGAATTAATATTATCGCCAGCTTGGACTACCGATTGGATTACGCCAAAAGGAAGAGCGGCATTAGAGAAATACGGAATTGCATCACCCTTATCCGCCGATGCCGATAAAGAAGCGCTTCTGGGAAATAAAAAATTAGTGAAATGTCCACAATGTGGTTCATTAAATACAAAATTAGTTAGTCAATTCGGATCAACAGCCTGCAAAGCATTGTTTCAATGCGACGATTGCTTGGAACCGTTTGACTATTTTAAATGTTTAAAATAAGTTTATTCCTAAGACCCTTTTCCTTTGGAGAAGGGCTGGAGGAGAGGTAAAATAAAGTATGAGTAATTCAATAGAAATAAAAATCGAAAATAGTGTAGCATGGATTACACTTAATCGTCCCGAAGTTTTCAACAGTTTCAATCGTGAAATGGCTTTGCTATTGCAGAAAACATTAGACGATTGCAATATAGATGAAAACGTTCGAGTAATCGTAATTACAGGAAATGGAAAGGCATTTTGTGCTGGTCAAGACTTAAAAGAAGTTACCGATCCAGAATTGAATCCTGGTTTCAGAAAAATTTTAGAAGAACATTACAATCCAATTATACAAAGAATTAGAAACATCGAAAAACCAATAATTGCTGCAGTAAATGGTGTAGCTGCTGGAGCTGGAGCAAATATTGCTTTAGCTTGTGATTTTGTTCTAGCATCTGAGCAAGCAAGTTTTATTCAAGCATTTAGTAAAATTGGATTAATTCCGGATAGTGGCGGAACATTTTTCTTACCCAGAATAATTGGTTTACAAAAAGCTACTGCTTTAATGATGTTAGGAGATAAAGTAACAGCTCAAGAAGCACTTCAAATGGGTATGATATATAAAATTTTTCCTGTTGCTTTTTTGGAAGAAGAAGTAATGGCATTAGTAAAAAATATAGCTAATATGCCAACAAAAGCATTAGGGCTAACAAAAAGATTATTAAATAAATCAATGAGTAATTCTTTAGAAGAACAATTAGCATTAGAAAGCGATATACAAATTGAAGCTAGTTCTTCTAATGATTATAAAGAGGGTGTAGTCGCTTTTATAGAAAAAAGAAAGCCAGCATTTAAAGGAAATTAATAATCCAACAATCGAAAAATGAAAGTAGCCATAATCGGATCAGGAACTATGGGAATTGGCATTGCGCAAGTAGCCGCTACTTCGGGTTGTGAAGTAAAAATTTATGACACCAATCTCGATGCACTTGCCAAAAGCAAAACCAATCTTGAAAGTACCTTATCCAAATTAGTAGAAAAAGGAAAAATCGATGCCGCCGAAAAATTCAGAATCATTCACAACATAGATCATGTACACACATTAGGCGAATTATCACACTCTGATTTGGTCATCGAAGCCATAGTCGAAAATTTAGAAGTCAAGAGAAAAGTGTTTTCGGATGTCCAAAATTACGTCTCGCCCGAAACCATTTTAGCATCCAATACATCCTCTTTATCGATAGCTTCCATTGCTGCTTCTTGCCAAAAACCAGAACGCGTCATTGGAATTCACTTTTTTAATCCAGCTCCTTTAATGCAATTGGTTGAGGTAATTCCAGCGGTACAAACAAGTGAAGAAGTGCTGATAAAAACGATTCAAATTATTACCGATTGGAAAAAAGTGGTTGCCGTTGCCAAAGACACACCTGGTTTCATAGTTAATCGTGTGGCGCGACCTTACTACAGCGAAAGTTTGCGTATTTATGAAGAAGGTGTGGCCGATTTTGCTACTATAGATTGGAGTCTGAAAACCATTGGAGCGTTCCGAATGGGACCTTTCGAGTTAATGGATTTCATCGGAAATGATGTCAATTATACCGTAACAGAAACCGTCTTTACTTCCTTTTATTTTGATCCAAAATTCAAACCGTCATTCACCCAAAAACGGTTGGTGGAAGCCGGTTTTCTTGGAAGAAAGTCAGGACGAGGTTTTTTTAATTATAACGAAGAACTGCCAACGGCATCAGAAGATTTAGTTTTGGCTAAAACGATTTTCGACAGGGTAATCGTAATGCTCATCAACGAAGCGGCGGATACTTTATTTTTGAATATCGCTTCCGCAGATGATATAGACAACGCCATGACCAAAGGCGTTAATTATCCGAAAGGATTATTGACTTGGGCAGACGAATTGGGAATCAATTGGTGTGTCGAAAAATTGGATGCGCTCTATAACGAATACCACGATGACCGCTACCGTTGCAGTCCGATTTTGAGAAGAATGAGCAGTCAAAATAAAACGTTTTTCAACTAATGGAAGGAACAAAAATTCCATACAAAATGCTTTCACTAGACCCCTTCAGTCAATGGTTGGGGATAGAAATTCTCGAATGTGAAGTCGGAAACTGCAAAGTAGCGATGACCGTTCGCAAAGAAATGCTCAACAGTATGGGATATGCACATGGCGGAATTACATACTCCTTAGCGGATACTGCATTTGGGTTTTCGGCCAATACCAATGGACGATTTGCGGTTTCCATAGAAACCTCAATCAATCATATTGAAGCTTTGGTTGAAGGCGATTATATCATAGCCGAAGCAAGTTTAGAAAGTTTAAAAAACAAATTAGGCTTCTACATAATACAAGTAAAAAAAGGGGAAATGTTAGTGGCACTTTTCAAGGGCGTGGCTTTCAGAACTCCAAAAGAATGGGAAGAATAATAGAAGTTTTGAAATCATAATTCAAAACTCATAATTCATAATTATTGAAATGGAAGCATACATCATAGACGGAGTTCGAACTCCAATAGGAAGTTACCAAGGGACATTAGCATCGGTTCGCGCTGATGATTTAGGCGCGTTGGTTATTAAAACTGTAGTGGCTAATAATCCAAACATTCCGGAAGCTGCCTATGATGATGTGATTATGGGTTGTGCCAATCAGGCAGGCGAAGACAACCGTAATGTAGCGCGCATGTCGTTGCTTTTGGCAGGATTGCCATTCACCGTTCCTGGAGAAACCGTAAACCGTTTATGCAGCTCCGGATTATCAGCAATTATTCATGCTAATCGCGCTATCAAAGCTGGAGACGGACACGTTTTTATTGCAGGTGGAATAGAAAACATGACACGCGGACCATTAGTAGTTTCCAAACCATCAGCAGCTTATGGAACCGATTCTAAAATGTACGATTCGAGTTTCGGATGGCGTTTTATCAATCCGAAAATGCAATCGATGTTCGGTACGGATGCCATGGGAGAAACCGCCGAAAATTTAGTTGAGAAATACAATATTTCAAGAGAAGATCAAGATGCATTTGCTTTACATAGTCAACAAAAAGCAACAGCAGCTCAAATTTCAGGAAGATTGGCGAAAGAAATAGTCACGGTAGAAATTCCACAACGAAAAGGCGATGCAATTCAATTTTCTAAAGACGAATTCATAAAACCAAATACGTCTATGGAAGGCTTATCTAAGTTGCGACCTGCATTCAAAAAAGACGGAAGCGTTACCGCCGGAAATGCCTCCGGATTAAATGATGGTGCTTGTGCAACGATTATAGCATCTGCGGAAGCTGTTAAAAAATACAATCTACAACCATTAGCACGAATCGTATGTTCGGCAGTAGTGGGAGTAGAACCAAGAATCATGGGAATTGGTCCGGTGGAAGCAACTAAAAAAGCTTTAGCAAAAGCCAATTTGACTTTAGATCAAATAGACATCATCGAATTAAATGAAGCCTTCGCTTCACAAAGTATAGCTTACCTTCGTGAGTTAGGTCTAAAAGATAATGATCCAAGAGTAAATCCAAACGGAGGAGCCATCGCAATCGGACATCCATTAGGAGTAACAGGAGCACGTATTGCTAATTCCGCCGCATTAGAATTACAATTAACAGGAAAAAGATATGCCTTAATCACCATGTGTATCGGAGTCGGTCAAGGATACGCCGTCATTATAGAAAGAGTATAAAATAATTCGTGAAAATTTGTGTAATTCGTGGTAAAAAAATCTGCGAATTTGCGGTTAAACAAAAAAAGTATGAATAACATTCAAAATTACATCCAAGGAAATTGGACATCAGGCGCTGGTGAAGGTGTTCCGTTATTCGACTCGGTAACGGGTGAACTTATTGGAAACGCATCTACACAAGGACTCGATTTCGGTGAAATCCTCCACTACGGAAGAACCAAAGGCAGTGAAAAACTCCGCAAAATGACCTTCCAGGAAAGAGGAAACATGATTAAAAAATTGGCGTTGTACCTTAACAAACGCAAAGAACAATTCTACGACATCAGTTATAGAACCGGTGCTACACGCATCGACAGCTGGATTGACATCGAAGGCGGTTTCGGAAATTTATTTGCCAATGCATCCTTGAGAAAGTTATTCCCCAACCAACCGTATCATGTTGAAGGCGATCCAATAGATTTATCAAAAGGAGGTCGTTTCATGGCACATCATATTTTGGTTCCTAAAAAGGGAGTGGCGGTTCATATTAATGCATTCAATTTCCCGATTTGGGGAATGTTAGAAAAGTGTGCTGTCAATTGGATGGCTGGAGTTTCAGCTGTTGTAAAACCAGCTACGTCAACATCGTATTTAACTGAAGCGGTGGTTCGTGAAATCATCGCATCCAACATATTACCAGAAGGGGCGCTGCAATTAATCTGCGGTTCAGCAAACACACTTTTAGATACTGTCGAAAGTCAAGACGTAGTTACGTTTACAGGTTCTGCAAGTACCGGACGAATGCTAAAAGCACATACCCGAATCATCAACGAATCGGTGCCTTTTAATATGGAAGCCGACTCATTAAATTCTTCTATTTTGGCAGAAGACGCTATTCCTGGAACTCCCGAATTCGATTTATTCGTTAACCAAGTGCGAAGCGAAATGACGGTGAAATGCGGACAAAAATGTACCGCCATCAGAAGAATAATTGTCCCGGCCAACTTAATGGATGAGGTACAAACAGCCCTCGGAAAAGCACTCGACAAAGTAACCATTGGCGACCCGCGTTTGAAGGAAGTCCGAATGGGTTCACTAGTTTCCAAAGACCAATTAGAAGAAGTAAAAGCAAGAACACACGAAATTGCCAAAACCGCCAAATTGGTCTATGGTGATTTTGATAAATTAGATTTAATCGGAGCTAACGACAAGGGTGCTTTTATAAGTCCGATGCTGCTTCGCGAAGAAAATCCGTTTACGAATTTAACTGCCCACGAAACCGAAGCATTCGGTCCGGTTGCGACGATTATGCCCTACAAAAACCTCGATGAAGCTATCGAATTGGCGCAAATGGGGAAAGGTTCGTTAGTGTCTTCTATCGTCACCAACTCGGATGCAATTGCCAAAGACTACGTCATCAACGCCGCTTCCCACCATGGAAGAATTTTGGTGTTGAACAGAGAAAACGCCAAACAAAGTACCGGTCACGGTTCTCCATTACCATTATTGGTTCACGGTGGTCCTGGACGTGCCGGAGGTGGAGAAGAGATGGGCGGCGTACGTGGAATCAAACACTATATGCAACGTTGTGCGATTCAAGGTTCGCCAACGACTTTAACCGAAATAACTGGAATTTATCAGCCGAATTCCAAATACAAGGAAAGTGCGCTGCATCCGTTTCAATACCATTGGGAAGACATTCAACCAGGAATGTCATTACGAACGCACAACCGCACTGTTACCGATACCGACATCATCAATTTTGCGAATGTAACTTGGGATCATTTCTACGCGCATACCGATATTACATCGCTCGACGGAAGTATTTTCAAAAAGCGAACAGCGCACGGCTATTTCATATTAGCTGCTGCTGCCGGATTATTTGTGTATCCAAACAAAGGACCAGTTGCCGCCAATTACGGTTTGGAAGAATGTCGTTTTTTACGTCCGATTTACCATAATGATACCGTTTATGTACGGCTAACCTGCAAACAGAAAATCGATCGCGATGTGGCTTCAGCCGAACATCCTAGCGGTATTGTGAAATGGTTTGTAGAAGTTTTTGATACTAGGGATGAATTGGTTGCAGTGGCCACAATATTAACAATGGTACAGAAAAAACAAGAAGTTTTTGTCGAAATGACCGATTCAAAAATTCAGGAATGTTTGAACAAATTGATCGAAAATTCTAAACCAAAATGGGGAATTTTAACACCACAACATCTTTTGGAACATTTGGAACATGGCTACAGAATCATGTCGGGTGAAATTCAGGATTTTGAAATAGCTACGCCAGAAAAGATTTTGGATACCGTGCACCATTCGTTATACAATTATGAGAAATTCCCGAAAGGAACCAGTTTTCCAACCATGAAAAAAGGAGCATTGGAAGATTTGGTGTATCCCGATTTTGAAACAGCAAAAGCTAAATTTCTCGAAGCAAGAGCAGCCTACCTGAATTTTTTCAAGGAAAATCCAGATGCGGTTTTAAAAAACATGGTTTTCGGCGAATTAAATAAATACGAATCCTATTTATTAGAACGCAAACATTTAAATCATCATTTCGAACAATTCGGAATTTTATAATAATTAGAAGCTAATCCCGCTATCCGCTGCAATCTGTCATTGCGAGGAACGAAGCAATCTCATCATGATTGTTTACCGCAATGCCAGGATTTCCACTACTATCGGGGCTAGAAATAAAGTGAAACAACACACCCTGCGAACTTTGCGACAACCTTGCGGACTTTGCGGTTAAATAAAAAATATGGACGCATACGTAAAACAAGACATACAAAATAACATCGCCACCATCGAGTTTTTTCATCCCGAACAAAACTCGTTGCCAGGCGATGTATTAAAAAAATTCGCCGATACGATTACCGAAGTCGGCAACAATCCCAAAGTAAAAGTCATCATCTTAAAAAGTGGTGGCGACCGAACCTTTTGTGCCGGAGCCAGTTTTCAGGAACTCATCGCCATTAACGACGCCGAAACCGGAAAAGTATTTTTCTCCGGTTTTGCCAACGTTATCAATGCCATGCGTAAATGCCCGAAGTTCATCATCGGACGAATCCAAGGAAAAACTGTTGGAGGAGGCGTTGGCATTGCAGCAGCCACCGATTATTGCATGGCAACGAAATTCGCTGCGATAAAACTCAGCGAACTCAATGTTGGCATCGGACCATTTGTTGTGTCACCAGCTATCGAAAGAAAAATGGGCGTTTCCGCTATGTCGCAAATCGCAATTGACGCCAACACATTTTATGATGCATCATGGGCAAGAGAAAAAGGGTTGTACGCCAGCGTGTACGAAAGCATCGAAGAATTGGATTCAGCCGTGCAAAAATTTGCCGAGCATTTATGTACCTACAATCCAAAAGCCATGATTGAAATGAAAAAGATTTTCTGGCGAGGCACTGATAATTGGGACCAATTATTAGCCGAAAGAGCCGCCATCAGCGGAAGATTGGTGTTGTCTGATTTTACAAAAGAAACGTTGAAGAAATTTAAGTAAAGTTATAAGTTATGAATTATGAGTTATGAATGAGTAACTCATAATTCATAACTCATAATTCATAAATACAAAAAATGGTATACGAATTTAAAGGGTTCATCCCAGTCATACATGAAAGCAGTTTCATCCATCCGCAAGCTGCGGTAACGGGGAATGTGATTATTGGGAAAAACGTGTATGTTGGTCCCGGTGCTGCGATTCGTGGCGATTGGGGCGAAATCATCATTGAAGACGGATGTAACGTTCAGGAAAATTGCACGATTCACATGTTTCCAGGAAAATCGATGGTGTTGAAAGTAGGAGCGCATATCGGTCATGGAGCCATCATTCATGGCGCCAATATCGGTGCGAATTGCTTAGTCGGAATGAATGCGGTCATCATGGATGACGTGAATGTAGGCGACGAATGCATTATCGGCGCCTTGAGTTTTATCAAAGCCGGAATGGAAATCCCCAACCGTAAAATGGTGGTCGGAAATCCAGCCGTAATTATAAAAGAGGTGACTGATGACATGATCGATTGGAAAACTAAAGGAACCGCATTATATCAGCAATTGCCAAAGGAATGTTACGAAACCTTAAAAGCAGTAGCGCCGTTGCGGGAAATTCCAGCCAATCGGCCAACACAAGATGCGTTTTACAAAACATTAGAAGAATTTAAATTAAAAGAAAATAGAAAATAGAGAAAAGAATATAGACCGATTCAAAAGTCTATTTTCTATGCTCTATTCTCTTTCATCTAAAAAAAATGATAATAGAATTCAAAATGCCCAAAATGGGTGAAAGCATTTCCGAAGCTACCATCATTACCTGGTTGAAAAACGTGGGTGATTTTGTGGAAGCCGAAGAAACCATTGTCGAAGTCGCCACCGATAAAGTCGATAGCGATGTGCCCTCACCAGTTACGGGAGTAATCACTGAAATACGTTTTCAGAAAGATGACGTAGTTGGAGTTGGAACAGTTTTGGCGTTAATAAATTCTGATGGGAAGCAAGAAGCAGGAAGCAAGAAGCAAGAAAATGTTGAAGTAAAAATCAATCAACCAAAACCTCAAAACCCAGAACCTAAAACCCAACATAAATCCAATTCCGATGCATTCATTTCGCCTTTAATAATTTCAATTGCTCAAAAAGAAAATTTATCTATAGAAGAATTGCAAACCATACCAGGTTCAGGTACCGAAGGCAGATTGCAAAAAAGTGATGTATTTAATTATCTAAAAAACAGAAAATATCCACTTCACTCTAAGCCGACAACCGACAACCGACCACCGTCAACTTTTCCAAAGCCTAAAATCAATTTCATAGAAGGAAAAGATAGAATTGTAGAAATGGATCGCATGCGCAAAATGATTGCCGATCATATGGTGTATTCCAAACAAACATCGCCTCATGTAACTTCGTATATCGAAGTGGATGTGACGAATTTGGTGAATTGGCGCAATGAAAACAAAGACAATTTTCAAGAAAAACACAATCAAAAACTAACATTTACGCCAGTTTTTGTCCAAGCTGTAGCCAAAGCCATAGTAGATTTTCCAATGATCAATGTTTCTGTTGAAGATGCAACTATTATTGTTCACAATGATATTCATATCGGAATGGCAACAGCACTTCCCAACGGAAATTTAATTGTGCCTGTAGTTCGAAATGCCAATGAAAAAGATTTAATAGCATTAGCGTCAGCTGTGAATCATTTAGCAGTTGCTTCTCGAAATAACAATCTAAAACCCGAAGAAGTTCAAGGAAGTACGTTTACGATTTCGAACGTTGGAACCTTTGGAAGTTTAATGGGAACACCAATTATTAACCAACCCGAAGTGGCCATTTTAGCACTCGGAATCATAAAAAAACGTCCAGAAGTAATTACCACTTCCAAAGGCGACGAAATAGCTATTAGAAGCATGATGTATCTTTCTCTATCCTTTGACCATCGTGTGGTTGACGGATTTTTAGGAGGTTCGTTCTTGCGAAAAATAGGCGATTATTTAGAACAATTTGATACCAATACAACATTTTAAAAAGTATGGAAACAGTAATGACACCTGCAATAAAAATTACAAAAGTTGCACAATCCAAAGTAAGTGAAGTGGATTTGAATAACGTTTCAATGGGAACTCATTTTTCAGATCACATGTTTATTTGTGATTATGATAATGGCAAATGGAACAATCCAAGAATTGAACCTTTAACCTTAATTCCAACTCATCCTGCAGCCATGGCTTTGCATTATGGACAAGCCATTTTTGAAGGGATGAAAGCCACTTTAGGAAAAGACGGAACACCGTTATTATTCCGTCCTGATAAAAATGCAAAACGGCTAAATCACAGTGCCGACAGAATGGGAATGCCATTTTTTCCTGAAGATTTATTTGTAGAAGCAGTAAAAAAATTCACATCGTTAGAAAAGGAATGGATTCCAACGCAGGAAGGAAGTGCTTTGTACTTGCGTCCTTTCATGTATGCCGATGAAGCGTTTATAGGAATGCGTGCCGCTACTAGTTTTAAATTTATCGTAATGGGATCGCCATCCGGACCTTTTTTTAGCAGAAAAATAAAGTTATTCGCTGAAAAAAAATACGTTCGTGCGGTAAATGGAGGAACAGGAGAAGCCAAAGCAGCAGGAAATTACGCCGCTGCGATTCGTCCAACCGAATACGCCAAAGCGCAAGGTTACGACCAGGTATTATGGTTGGATGC
Organism: Bifidobacterium breve; assembly: GCA_943323545.2. GTDB lineage: Bacteria > Bacteroidota > Bacteroidia > Flavobacteriales > Flavobacteriaceae > Flavobacterium. Next base: position 46,716 of record CALPIE020000003.1, read on the forward strand.
ACAAGAATTTGAATACGTTCAGGAAGTGGGAACCATGAATATTTTTTTCAAAATTGCTGGTAAATTTATCACTCCAGATTTGAGCGGTTCGATTTTAGCAGGCATTACCAGAATGAGTGTGATTGATATTTTGAGGGAAAATGGATTTGAAGTAACTGAAAGGCCAATTACTATTTCTGAAATTATTGCTGCTTCTAAAAATGGTACCTTAGAAGAAGCATTCGGAACTGGTACAGCAGTTGGAATTGCTATGGTAGAAGAAATTGGCAATGTTGATTTCTCAATTAAATTACCTGTTTCAAACCCTGTTTCGAATATGGTGAATGATACGTTGAATGCTATAAAAGTTCAAGATATTGAAGATAAATTTGGTTGGATTGTAGCCGCAAAATAATATTTAACCGCAAGGTTCGCAAAGAGTGCGCAACGAGCGCAAAGTTTTTTACTTTTCAGATAAGCATTTAATAAATGAATTTAGACAAGTCGATTCTTAAGAAAGCGTTTTCAACAATGGCAACGGCAAAAGCCATGACCGAATTGTATGAAGATAATTTTAAGATAGTTTCCAAATACGTTCACGCCACTTCACGTGGTCACGAAGCCATTCAAATTGCATTAGCAATGCAACTCTTACCTCAAGATTATGCATTTCCTTATTATCGTGATGATTCGATGTTATTGGGAATTGGTATGCAACCTTATGATTTGATGTTGCAATTGATGGCAAAAAGAGATGATCCTTTTTCGGGAGGGAGAACGTATTATTGTCATCCCAGTTTGAAAGACGCTGATAAGCCTAAAATCCCTCATCAATCATCGGCTACTGGAATGCAAGCTATACCGGCAACTGGTGCGGCTATGGGATTTTGGTATAAAGAAAACTGCCCCCCGACCCCCGAAAGGGGAGGTTTTGCTGATGAAATCCCCCCTTTGGGGGCTAGGGGGCTAGTAGTTTGTTCATTGGGTGATGCCTCAGTAACCGAAGGTGAAGTTGCAGAAGCTTTTCAAATGGCAGCTTTAAAGCAATTACCTATTTTATATTTAGTTCAAGATAACGGTTGGGATATATCCGCCAATGCTGCAGAAACTCGTGCACAAAACGCCTTTGATTATGTAAAAGGATTTTATGGTATTGAGGCTATTTCAATAGATGGAGCTAATTTTACAGAAAGCTATTTAGCAATTCAAGAGGTTATAAAAACCATTCGTGAAGAACGACGGCCGTTTTTAATTCATGCGAAAGTACCGTTGTTAAATCATCACACATCAGGTGTTCGAATGGAATGGTATCGTGATGATTTGGAAGAAGCACAATCAAGAGATCCATATCCGGTATTGATAAATCAATTGTTAGCAGTAGGATTTACAAAAAATGAAATCCAAACAATAGAAAATTCTGCTATAGTCAAAGTCCAAGCAGATTTTGATAAAGCGCAACTAGCCGAAGATCCAACGCCAGAAGATTTATTCACACACGATTTTGCACCAACACCAATTACAGAAGAAGAAGGAGAGCGAAATCCACTTCGTGAAGACAAAGTTGTAATGGTCGATTGCGCTTTATTTGCCGTCGAAGAATTGATGAAAAAACACCCAGAATGTTTGCTTTACGGACAAGACGTTGGCGGACGATTGGGAGGCGTTTTTAGGGAAGCGGCTACGCTGGCGCAAAAGTTTGGAGACGAACGCGTATTCAATACGCCAATTCAAGAAGCATTTATTGTAGGTTCCACTGTCGGAATGTCGGCTGTGGGATTAAAGCCAATTGTTGAGGTGCAATTCGCCGATTATATTTGGCCTGGATTGAATCAGTTGTTTACAGAAGTCAGTCGTTCGTGTTATTTAACCAACGGGAAATGGCCAGTAAGTATGATTTTGCGTGTCCCAATTGGCGCTTATGGAAGTGGCGGACCATATCATTCGTCTTCAGTAGAAAGCGTTTTAACCAACATTCGCGGAATCAAAATCGCCTATCCAAGTAATGGCGCAGATTTAAAAGGCTTGATGAAAGCAGCTTATTACGATCCAAATCCAGTGGTGATTTTAGAACACAAAGGTTTGTATTGGAGTAAAGTAAAAGGCACTGAGGAAGCCCGTGTTTTTGAACCAAGCGAAGAGTATATCTTACCTTTTGGAAAAGCAAATTCCGTTCAAGAAATTTGGGAGCAGGAATCCGACGAAACCATTTCGGTAATTACCTACGGAATGGGAGTGCATTGGGCATTGAATGCTTCTGCGAACATGAAAAACCAAGTTGAAATTATAGATTTAAGAACTTTATATCCGCTAGATGAAGAAGCAATTCTCAAATCGGTTAAAAAAACTAAAAAATGTCTTATTGTAACTGAAGAACCAACTAATAATTCTTTTGCCAGAAGTTTAGCGGGGATGATTCAGGAAAAATGTTTCAAACACCTCGATGCACCAGTTATGGTCATTGGTTCTGAAAATATGCCTGCAATCCCTTTGAATAGTACATTGGAATTTACCATGATTCCGAATAGTGATAAAGTAAAGTTGAAAATGGAGGAGTTGTTGAACTATTAGTTTTCAGTCTCAGTCGCAGTTTTCAGTCACCTATAATTAATAAAAAAACCGTAACAACTCTGCTACGGTTTTTTTATTTCTCTAAACTGCAATGGAACACAGTTTACTTTTTCTGTGGTGGGTATTGCTCTAAAATCTTAGTCACAAATTCTTTAATATTTTCGTCTTTTTTTTCTACACTTTTGGTTAACTCTCCTTCTCCAATTCCTTGCCATATCAATTCTTTTTTCTTAGCATCAATTAGGTCGATGGTTAAAGTTCCTACTACATATTTATTTACATTGATGTTGTTGCCTCCCCACATCCAAGGGTTCCATCCCCAACCCCAGCCAAAGCCCCAACCCATATTGAATTGGTTAACCTCAACTTGTTCTTTTTCTTTTGTAAAAAAACCAATTAGTAAATCTGGAGTTTCGCTTTTTGTAAAGCCTTTAGTTGTCATCACTTCATCAATAGATCGCAAAATTCTTTTTTTATCTATGTCAGAAATAGCTACTTTATCAATAGTGTTTTTTTGGTACGCGTACGTTTTGTAATTATCAAAAGTTGCGTTTTTTTCATAATCAGAATATACTCTTACCGGACTGCAGGATGCGAGCAGAAAGAGAAGAAGGTACGGTAGAATTTTAATTGTTTTCATATTTTTTTGTTTAAAAAGTTTCAGGTTTCAGGTTTCAAGTTGTTTCGGTACAAACCTGAAACTTTAAACTTGAAACAAATTATCATCAACCAAATTAGGGATGGTAATTTTCAACAAAGGTTGCGTTTCCATCGCTCTTTTTATTGCAAAAATCGCTCCTTCGTTTCGCGCCCAGCTTCGTCTTGAAATTCCGTTGTTGACATCCCAAAAAAGCATCGATTCTAATCGTCTTGACGCGTCGGCACTTCCATCAAGAACCATACCGAAACCGCCATTAATTACTTCGCCCCAACCTACACCACCACCATTGTGAATCGACACCCAAGTAGCGCCACGAAAGCTATCGCCAATAACATTTTGTATTGCCATATCGGCAGTAAAACGGGAACCATCATAAATGTTGGAGGTTTCTCGATAAGGCGAATCGGTACCCGAAACATCATGGTGATCGCGTCCTAAAATAACATAGCCAATTTCTCCTTTTGCAATAGCTTGGTTGAAAGCTTCAGCGATTTTAATTCGGCCTTCAGCATCAGCATATAATATTCGCGCTTGAGAACCAACCACCAATTTATTTTCTTGAGCACCTTTTATCCATTGGATGTTGTCGGCCATTTGCTGTTGGATTTCTTCTGGAGAATTTTTCATCATTTCTTCGAGTACATCACAGGCAATTTTGTCGGTTTTCGCTAAATCTTCTGGTTTTCCTGATGCGCAAACCCAGCGAAATGGGCCAAATCCATAATCAAAACACATCGGTCCCATAATATCTTGTACATAACTATTATATTTAAAATCGATGTGGTTTTCAGCAAAAACATCAGCTCCTGCTCGGGAAGCTTCTAGTAAAAAGGCATTTCCGTAATCGAAAAAATAGGTTCCTTTGGCGGTGTGTTTGTTTATGGCGGAGGCATGACGGCGCAATGTTTTTTGAACTTCTTCTTTGAATTTTGAGGGATTATTTGCCATCATTTCATTCGATTCTTCAAAGGTAAATCCGATAGGGTAATAACCACCTGCCCAAGGATTGTGCAAGGAAGTTTGATCGGAACCCAAATCGATATGTACATTTTCTTGGTCAAATTTCTCCCAAACTTCAACGATGTTACCGAGATAAGCAATCGAAACTACTTCTTGGTTTTCCAATGCTTTTTTAACTCTCGGAACAAGTTCTTCGATGTTGTCGATGATTTCATTTATCCACCCTTGCGAGTGGCGAATATGTGTTATTTTCGGATTGACTTCGGCGCAAACCGTAACACAACCGGCGATGTTTCCAGCTTTGGGTTGTGCGCCACTCATTCCGCCTAAACCAGAAGTGACAAACAATCCGCCTTTTGGAGCTTTTTTTATTTTTCGAAATCCGTTTAAAACGGTGATGGTAGTGCCGTGAACAATGCCTTGCGGACCGATGTACATATAACTTCCGGCAGTCATTTGCCCGTATTGGGAAACGCCCAGTGCATTCATTTTTTCCCAATCGTCGGGTTTGGAATAATTGGGAATTACCATTCCGTTTGTCACAACAACTCTTGGTGCGTCTTTGTGTGAAGGGAACAATCCCATAGGATGACCTGAATACATAGCAAGGGTTTGTTCATCTGTCATTTCTGACAAGTATTGCATGGTCAATAAATACTGTGCCCAGTTTTGAAAAACCGCACCGTTGCCACCATACGTAATTAATTCGTGTGGGTGTTGTGCCACGGCATAATCCAAATTGTTTTGAATCATGAGCATAATGGCTTTTGCCTGTTCGCATTTTCCGGGATATTCGGAAATGGGACGCGCGTACATTTTATAATCGGGGCGCAAACGGTACATATAAATACGTCCGAACTTTTCGAGTTCTGCTTTGAATTCGGGAAGTAATTCGGCATGATGTTTAGCATCGAAATAACGTAATGCATTTCGTAACGCTAGTTTTTTTTCTTCCTCTGAAAGGATTTCTTTGCGTTTGGGTGCGTGGTTTATTTGAACTTCATACGGTTTTGGTTGTGGTAATACCGGGGGAATTCCTTGTTGTATTTGATCTTGAAATGTCATTTTTAGTTGCTGAGTTTTGTCGTGGCTAAGTTACTGAGATTTTTTTATTTTATTGTAGATTGCGTTAGGGATAGCAGTGGAAATCCTTTTTTTGAAGGATTTCTCGAAGCGGAGCGAAGAGAAATCAAACCTTCAATAAAAGATTGCAACGAATAGCCCGCTCGAACGCCCTTATTTATAAATTACTTTTTTTTAATATCTCCTGTTTTTTTATCAAATCCATAGGGGCAATGGCGGCAGCCACTTTTACAGCAATGCCCTCGTTTTAAATGATATTTCTCCGTAAAACAGCGGTAGCCTTCAGGGGTGAGGTAATAATCTTCGCCTTCGATTAAATTATTTGGACTTAATTCTTCGTTCATAGCTACAAATTTAGCAACTTTGTGGGATATGATATTGATCGTTTTTAAATATTTAACACCGAGAGGTTTTAGCGGATTTACTTTTTATCCGTTTGTAATTTTGACGGATGCTGCAAATAAA
>CALPIE020000004.1 GCA_943323545.2 Bifidobacterium breve
CCCACAATCACCTCTTACATAATATTCATAAGCTGTTCCTGGTGTTAATCCAGTTAATACAAATGGATTTGTAGGGGCAGCCGTCCATCCTGTAGTTGCTGCAGTAGGAGCAGGAGAACCTGCAGCTAATGCTATAACTTGCCATGATGTAGCCGTTCCCGGACTTACCCATCCTAATTGTGCAGATGTTGTAGTAATAGCCGTTGCAGTTAACGTAGTTGGTTGCAGACATGTTGGTGGTATAGCGCAAGTAATATTACCAACCCATCCAGGATTAGTAAATGAACCATCACTTCTAAAAACAAAAGTTAAACACCCATCAGCTGTTGTTGAAGTAAATGGACCAGGCAAAGTGGCTGTTAAATTACCCCAATATGATCCTGCTAATCCTCCTGGAACATTTCCTGCTCCGTTAGCACTTGGTAATAATGCTGCTGGAGTTACTGTGTTGCCATTGTATACGTATAATCCATCCCAATTCGCTTCTGTACTAAAAGCTGTAAAAGTAACTGTTACTTTTTCACCAGGGTTTGTTGGGCAAATAGTAGTTGTAATATTGGAATTATTAGCATAATTTGCTGTTGGGCCTCCAGAGTCTACAAAAATTCCGCCACAAACTGGTGGTGCAATTTGTGTAGTAATTGAAACTGGTCCTGCCCATAAACTTACTCCATTTTGTGTAGAACTACAGTCGCTTCTAACATATAAATTATAACATGTTGCCGGAAGTAAACCTGTGATATTAAATGGACTTGTTGCAGAAACCCATCCCGTCGTAGCTGCTGTAGGAGCTGGAGCTGTACACGGTTGGACTAAAACTTGCCATCCTGTACCAACTCCAACAGGAGTCCAAGCAAGCGTAACAGAGGTCGAAAGTAAAGCACTCGTTACTAATGCCGTTGGATTTTGACAAGGTGGTGGTGGAGCACAGGTAATATTAGCCACCCATCCTGCTGCATTTGTAGTAGCATTGGAAATAAAAACAAATGTTAAACAACCATTTGCTGCACTAGATGTGAATGAAGGTGGTAATGTAGTTCCTGAAAAAGCACCTAATAATGGTGCTGCTGAACTGTTCCCGTCATAAATACTTAAAATATCTGTATTAGCTTGAGTATTAAATGAAGTAAAAGTAATTGTAACTTGATCACCCGGATTGGTAGGACAAATAACAGTTGTTCCGTTAGCTGCTGTAGAGTTGTTAGGATAGTTTGCAGTAGTCCCACCAGCATCAACATAATTACCTCCACAAACTGGTGGTGCTGTAGTAGTTGTAAAATTAAATGGCCCAACCCAATCAGAAGGAATGTTTAGCGGACAAACAGCCCTCACATAATATTTGTAAGCGGTATTGGGAGTTAATGGTGTTTGTGTTAATGGTAATGGTCCGTAATGAGTGGTATTAGTTAAAAATGGCAATGTTCCTGAATATAAAACCCCAACACCAGTAGTTGCTGTTGCAGCAGGTAAAACTTCTATTTCCCATGATGTTGCACCACTCGGATTTGCCCAAGTTAAATTAGCACTCCCAGAAAATATCCCAGCTGTAGCTAATGTTGATGGATTTAAACAACGTTCATTTAATTGTACATTATCGATTAACCATCTATCACCATCTATTGATGTACCTATTTGTGTATTTCTTCTTATAAAAGCAATATATACTTGAGTGCCAATCATGGCAGCAGGGAAGTTTATTATTTTTAGCGTATAAACATCAAATGGGTTTTGCACTCCCTGAGGATCTAAAGTTAATTGATCTTCTGTATAAGTAATCAAAGTGGTTGTATAAGAAGCAGGTAATGTTTGATCTGATGTGCCAGGCGCTACCTTAATGTCATAAAATGTACCTGTATTTCCAGCTGTAAAAGATCTTGTGTAAAAACGTAATTGTCCGTTTGCAGGTACAGTTACTCTTGGAGTAGCAAGGTAATTCTCGGTTGTAATACCAGCGCCTCCTGCTTGCACTCTGTTCATATATGCCGAATTTAGACCTTGATAGATATAAGGCAATGCCGGTAAAGGCGGATTAACAGGTGCTAGTCCCCAACGCCCTGTGCCAACTCCATTACTAAAAACTGCCCATTGGTTTCCTACTGCTCCCGTTCCTAATGTCCAATTTGTAGAAGGTAACGCGTCTGGACCTGTAGTATCTTCAAACCCTTCTATTCCAGGAGTTGGAAATTGACTATAAACCGAAAAGGAAAGAAAAAATGTAAAAAAAAGTAAAATAATTTTTTTCATTAGTATTGAATTAAAATTGTATAATATAGTTTTAGTTCCCAAATTTAACAAATTTTATGAAAAAAGTATGTAAATAATATTTTTTAACAACATAATGTTTTTTAATTTCCGATTTTTTGTAAAAAACCATCTTCTTTGTTAAGTATTGTTTAATTTTATAAACTATTAAATTTTTATGTTAGAAAAAGAAAAAATAAATTTTGAAAAAACTGTAATTGTTGGAATTGTTACACAAAATCAAAGCGAAGACAAACTTATAGAATACCTTGATGAATTAGAATTCCTAACATTCACTGCAGGTGGCGTTGTTGTAAAAAGATTTTGGCAAAAGATGGAACGCCCAAATCCAAAAACATTTCTAGGAACAGGAAAAATGGATGAAATTCATCTTTATGTAAAAGAAAATTCTATTTCAACAGTTATTTTTGATGATGAGTTATCTCCATCTCAACAAAAAAATATTTCAAAAATTTTAGATTGTAAAGTCCTCGATAGAACCAATCTTATCTTAGATATTTTTGCTCAAAGAGCTGAAACATCATACGCTAGAACTCAAGTTGAATTAGCGCAATGTCAATATTTATTACCAAGGCTTTCTGGAATGTGGACACACTTAGAACGTCAAAAAGGAGGAATCGGACTACGTGGTCCGGGTGAAACAGAAATTGAAACCGACCGTCGAATTGTTCGTGATCGAATTGCTTTATTAAAAGAAAAAATTAAAACAATCGACAAACAAATGTCGGTTCAAAGAGGGAATAGAGGAGCTATGGTTCGTGTGGCTTTAGTTGGTTACACCAATGTTGGAAAATCAACATTAATGAACGCTGTTGGAAAAAGTGATGTATTTGTCGAAAATAAATTGTTTGCCACTTTAGATACAACGGTTAGAAAAGTAGTAATTAAGAATTTGCCTTTTTTACTTTCTGATACCGTAGGTTTTATCAGAAAACTTCCCACGCAATTAATAGAATCTTTTAAAAGCACATTAGATGAAGTAAGGGAAGCCGATTTATTATTACATGTTGTAGATATTTCACATCCCGATTTTGAAGACCATATCGCTTCTGTTAATCAAATATTAATGGATATTAAAAGTGACAATAAACCTATAATTATGGTGTTTAACAAAATTGATGCTTTTAAACATTTAACTATTGATGACGATGATTTAATTACCGAAAAAACAAACAAACATCTCACTTTGGATGAATGGAAAACAACATGGATGCATAATGTGGGCGAAAAAAATGCTTTATTTATTTCGGCAACTGAAAAAGATAACTTTGAAGAATTTAGAGAAAAAGTTTATGAATCTGTTAGACAAATTCATATTACTCGATTTCCATACAATAAATTTCTTTATCCAGATTATAAAGATGCTGTTGAAAAAGAAGAGAAAGTTGATTAAAAAAACCTCAAAATTTATGGGTTTTTTATGTTTTTTGGTTTTTAGAATCCGTAATTTAATCCCAATCCAAAAACCTGTCTAATTTGTACTGCTTTAATAGCATTATCATCATAAATGGCTTGAAAAGCAATGTTTGCCGATAGGTATTTATTTACTTTCATTACCAAATTCATTTGATAATCAATATCTACATTTTGTGGATTTTCTAAATAATTAGAATATAAATTCAAGATGTTTTCCATTGTAACATTCTCAAATAATGTTGCTTTATAATATCCATTAATTGCTGCTCCCAATTCGAAACGAGTTGTTTTATTTCCCTTAACTCCAAAATAAGTAACACCATCAGGCAAACCATCTGTAAATTCTTTATGAACAAAAATAACTCTTGATGTAGCTGGAGCAATATTCACTTTTAAATTTTCACTTTTTTTCCAAAGCATTCCAGGGCCGACTTGCAGGTATGCTGGAGAGAAAAAATGTGAAATTTTTGTTCTAGTTTTTGGGTCAAAACCAGAATCCATTTGTGTTTTGAAATTTAAAAACGCAGAATAATACCATTTGTTATTTCCTACTTTTCTTCCATATAAAGATGTAAATTCAAATCGGTCATCTGATTTTGTAATATCTTGGTCTTTTATTTTTGTTAAACCATAAGCTATTATTAACTTATTGTCCCAAACAGAATTTAAAGTTGAATAATTAATATCGTAATTCAGACCTATGTTTCCCGCAATATTAGATGTCCCTCCTGCTAACCATTCGTTATTGAAAGACGATTGATTAAAAAGAAAAAGGAAATTTCCCCCTTGTTTCCATCCTGATTTTGTAGTATCTACGGCTCTTTCTCCTGCTTTTTTAGCTTTTTCTAAACCCTCTTTTTCGTTATCTTGTGCAAAGGAATTACATACACAAAATAAAAATGTTGTGGCAATTAAAAAATATTTCATGTTTTGATAAATATAAATTTCGCCGCGAAAAGTAATAAGAATTTCAACTTTATCAAAAAAAATTTTAGTTATTTTTTTTATATAAAGGAACAGCAGAACACGCTTCGCCATACATAATGATCTTTGCAAAGGGTTGCAAAAATTGAACTGCTAAAATATAAGCGCTTTCTGGAACAGGTTTTTTAGAACACCCTTTTAAAATAACAGGCTTGTCTTGGTATTTTGAATAATCTAAATCGGTTAAAATTTCTTGATATAGAAAAGTGTCTAAATCGGTTAAATTTCCGCTTATTGTTTTTTTAGCAAAAGGAGAAACATAAATAGTAACTAAAATACTTGCCCAGGCCGGAATTATTGCATCTGTCGAACAATGAATTGCAATTAAATGATCTTGATATTGTTCCCAATTATGATTTTTTAAAGCCAAGCGAAAATCTTTTTCTCTCAAAAGCATACCTTCAAAAAGCCATTGTGAAATATCGATTTGTGTGCGAATTCCATTTGGATAATAATCTTCCAAATCGAAAACTTCGAGTACAGAATTAGCGACTTTATTAATAATTTCGTCCATTTTATTAGTGTTCTGTGTTCTGTGTTCAGTTGCAAAACTGCCAACTGCTACTGCCAACTGAATACTGTTTCTAAAGCATTCCAAGTTCTAATTTTGCTTCTTCACTCATCAAATCTTTACTCCACGGTGGATCAAATGTAATCTCAACTTCACAAGATTTTACAGCATCTATTTTAGCCACTTTTTCTTCAACTTCACGAGGTAATGTTTCTGCAACGGGACAATTTGGAGAAGTTAATGTCATCAAAACTTTTACTTCATTGTCTTCGTTTATCATTACATCGTAGATTAATCCCAATTCGTAAATGTCAACTGGAATTTCGGGATCGTAAATGCCTTTTAAGGTTTTTACAACATTTTCTCCCAGATTTATTTCGTCTTTAAATTCTTCCATCATTTTTATTTATAAGTAACTGATTTTAATTGTATTGTTTCTTTAATACTTTCTACTTTTTCAACTCCAAAAACATTATTAGTGAAAATTATAGGAGTTATAAAACTAGACAAATTTTCATTCATTAAAACAATATTCTTGTACATTATATTATTTCTTACTTCGGTATAAGAAGCATGAACAGCATCTTCGGGGACAATTGTTTTTTCTATTTCTTCAAATTTTGAAACATAATTAACCCTAGGGTATTGTCTTTTTTCTATTCCGGTGTTATAGTTGAATTCTTGCCGATATTCAAACTTATAATAAGTGCTTTTAAAAAAATTTTTAAAAACATTTCTTGCTTCATCATCATTTCTTGTAACATAAAAAACCATTGTTTTACTAGGTATATAATAAGTTGCAACAATTTTTTCGTTATTGTGATATATGGTACCTTCCAAAAACTTCTTGTTATCTTTGTTCAATTTTTTAAACGAAACAAATCCGCAAATTTTAGTTGAATCAAGAGGATGATTTATCATTTCAAAATTCATTTTTGGAAAATCAGTTGCCAACAAAAGCGAATCGGCAAAAATACCCTTTTCATTAATAAAATAATTCGACTTTCTTTCATAAACAAAATGTATCTCTTTGGTATTTTCTGGCATTTTTTCAAAATTAATTTGCGAGAAACAATTCCAAAAACTGAAAAATACAATTATGCTTAGCGTAAATTTCATTTATTAATTTGTTGTATTAAAAGCCAAAGCATACATTTTTATGTTTTTTATCATCGAGACCAATCCGTTAGCTCTTGTTGGTGATAAATGCTCCTTTAATCCTATTTCATCAATAAAATCGGTATTGGCTTCTAATATATCTTCTGCTTTTTGATTGGAAAATGCTCGAATTAAGATTCCGATTATTCCTTTGGTTAATATAGCATCACTATCAGCGGTGAAAACAACTTTACCATCCTTCTGTTCGGCATGAACCCAGACTTTCGATTGACATCCTTTAATAATGTTAACATCTGTTTTGTATTGCTCATCAATTATTGGTAGTGATTTTCCTAAATCGATAATGTATTCGTAGCGTTGCATCCAATCATCAAACATTGAAAACTCATCTACAATTTCGTCTTGTATTTCTTTTATAGTCATTTAAGATAAATTTCTTAATTATTCTTTTTTGCCAAGTAACACAATTTTATTAACTAGTTTTTCAATTTCAATTGGAGGGAATTCGTGATCAAAATTGGTGGTCAAGTATTCTTTGTCTTTATAAACTATTTTTAAATTAGCTATTGCAGCTCCATCATAAAACCTTTTTTGTGTTGGATCTTTGTAGGTTGCTAAACTATCCAAATCAACTGAATCAAAATAACTTATTAACTCTTTCCAGTCTTTATCAGAAATTGCAGTAGTTTCTCCGTTTCCAGTTTCATTTCTATCTTTAGAAATGGAAATCATTTGGTTTTTGATAATCGTTTTTTGGTAAAATCCTCTGGTATTAGCAACATATTCAATTGTAGTATTTGTTATGTCTTTTTTTGTTTCTTGAGAACACCCTTTACTTAAAAAAAGTGTTAGAAATAGTATTGCAATTGCTTTCATTTTGAATTTTTTTTAAGATAACATCATTTTAGCTTTTTTAACTGCTAATACAAAGATATCAATTTCTTCTTTTGTGTTGTAAAAGGCGAAACTGGATCTAATCGTTCCCGGAATGTTGTAAAAATCCATAATCGGTTGTGCACAATGATGACCAGTTCTAACAGCGATGCCCAATTTATCGATAATCGTGCCAATGTCATACGGATGAATGCCTTCAATATTAAAAGAAATTACCGACGTTTTATTAGCAGCAGTCCCGATGATTTTTAATCCTTCTATTTCAAGTAATTTTTTAGTAGCATAGTCTAATAATTCGTGTTCGTAAACTGCTATATTATCAAAACCAATTTCATTGAGATAATCTATGGCAGTCCCGAGAACTATTCCGCCTTCAATATTTGGAGTTCCAGCTTCAAATTTGTGTGGCAAATCGGCATAAGTAGTTTTCTCAAAAGAAACCGTTGCTATCATTTCGCCTCCGCCTTGATAGGGTGGTAATTTTCGCAGCCATTCTTCTTTTCCATACAATATTCCAATTCCAGTTGGGCCACATATTTTATGCCCAGAAAACACATAAAAATCACAATCCAATTCTTGAACATCAGGTTTTATATGTGGAACCGCTTGTGCGCCATCAATTAATACGGCAGCGCCAACTTCGTGAGCTTTATCAATCATATATTTTATTGGGTTTATCGTTCCCAAAGCATTGGAAATATGATTTACCGTAACAATTTTAGTTCTAGATGAAAGTAATTTATCATATTCTGACATAATCAACTCTCCTTTTTCATTCATCGGAATAACTTTTAAAATCGCTCCTGTTCGTTCACAAAGCATTTGCCAAGGAACAATATTACTGTGGTGTTCTAATGCAGAAACCAAAACCTCATCGCCAACTTTTAAAATTGAAAGAAAACCATTGGAAACAGCATTTATAGAATGTGTAGTTCCAGAGGTAAAAATCACTTCGTGAGTAAATTTGGCATTGATATGACTTTGTATTTTACCACGAGAAACTTCGTAAGCATCTGTCGCCAATTGGCTTAATGTATGAACGCCACGATGTATATTAGCATTGATTTCTTGGTAATATTTTGATATCGCATCAATAACTACTTGTGGTTTTTGTGAAGTTGCTCCGTTGTCAAAATAGACTAATGGTTTGCCATTGACCTGTTGCGAAAGAATTGGGAAATCAGCTCTGATTTTTAGGATGTCTAGCATTTTATTATTTAGAAAAATTCTAAATACAAAAGTAATAAAATTGAATTTGGTATTTTACAAAACACTTGTTAATAATTCGTTTAATTTTTTACATTTACTAAACTACTTTTATTCGTTTGTTTTATGAAAAAATTCCTCAAAGTTCTTTCTGTTATTTTGCTAATTGTTTTAGTTTATTTGAGAATTGTAATTTATCCCCAGCTCGATTTAATTTCTGGCTTTTCATCTAAAAGTGTGGCTTCCGGACATTTTATTGATGGTAGAAGTTTGGAAATCATTCAACTAGGTGACAATGATATTGATAAAATAGATTGGGCAACAAATAAAATAGAGGACAAGCAAAGATTTGTAACTTCAAGTGTTTATGGATTAAAAACTCGAAAAGCCATTTACCGAGAAGGATTAGGAGCAACATTAATCAATGATGATTTCGATATTTCGAAACCGTATGAAGTTCCAAAAAGAAATTTTGTTAAAAACAATTTGCCTTTCCCTTATGGAGATAACGACCAAAAAGCCTGCCTGCCGAATGGCATGGATACTATTTTTTCCAACATTGAATATGCTAAACTTAAAACTGTAGTTGAAAATGCTTTTGATAAAAAAGGTAAAAAAGACAAGCGGACACGTTCTGTAATCGTAATTTACAAAGGCAAAATTATCGCTGAAAAATACGCTGATGGATTTGATAAAAATTCCAAAATTTTGGGTTGGTCGATGACTAAAAGTTTAACAGCAACTTACTTTGGAATTCTGCAAAAACAAGGCAAAGTTGCTATTATGAAACCAGCTCCAATAAAAGAATGGAGCAATGACGAACGTTCAAAAATAACTATTAATGATTTACTGCACATGAATTCAGGCTTAGAATGGGAAGAGAATTATGATAAAATTTCAGATGTAACTAAAATGCTTTTTCTAGCAGAAGACATGACTAAATCGCAAATAAAAAAACCGCTTATTGGAAAACCAAATAACACCTGGAATTACTCTTCTGGAACCACTAATTTATTGTCAGGAATTTTGAGAAAACAATTCAAAACACACCAAGAATATTTAGATTTTTGGTATTCCTCATTAATTGATAAAATTGGAATGAACTCTATGGTTGTTGAAACGGATATGGCTGGAAATTATGTTGGTTCATCCTATTGCTGGGCAACGACAAGAGATTGGGCAAAATTTGGTTTACTCTATTTAAACAAAGGCAATTGGAATGGAGAACAGCTCTTTGACGAAAGTTGGGCAAAATATGTAGCTACACCAACAAATGGTTCAAATGGAAAATATGGTGCTCATTTTTTGCTAAATGCTAATGGCGATTTTCCTGATTTGCCAAGAGATTTTTATAGATGTAGTGGCTATCAAGGACAAATGGTAGCAATATTTCCAAGCCACGATTTGGTTGTTGTGCGTATGGGATTGAGTGAAGAATTTGATTTTAATGGGTTTTTGAAGGAAGTAATTTCATCAATTAAAAAATAAAATAACCGCAATGTTCGCTAATTTATACACAAAGGGCACAAAGTTTATTACTACCCTTGCGCCCTTATTCTTTTAAAGTGATCGTGGTTCACTTCTATAAATCAAATCCTAAATTCACGCCCAATTTCATCGCTATAATTTTAGTGATTCGTTGTTTAAGTTCTGGTATTTTAATACTTTCAATCACTTCATTAGAAAAAGCATACATTAATAATGCTTTGGCTTCTTTCTTTGGGATACCACGTTGTTGCATATAAAACATAGCTTTTTCATCCAATTGACCAATGGTACACCCGTGAGAACATTTCACATCGTCTGCAAAGATTTCCAACTGAGGCTTCGCGTTAATGGTTGCTTTGTCGCCTAGTAAAATATTGTTGTTTTGTTGAAAGGCATCTGTTTTCTGAGCTTCTTTTTCAACATAAATTTTTCCGTTGAAAACACCTGTTGAGCTTCCGGCCAAGATGGTTTTATAGTTCTGATGACTTTCACAATTAGGCGTAGCGTGATTCACCAAAGTATAATGATCTACATGCTGTTTATCTCCAATAATGGTAATTCCTTTTAAAGTTGAATCGATATGCTCTCCAAAATGATAGAAATTAAGATTGTTTCTCGTAATATTCCCTCCAAAAGAAAAGGTATGAACCGAAACCCTACTTTCTTGTTTTTGAGAAATGTAAGAGTTATCTATCAGATTAGCAGTTTGTAAATCATTTTGAACTTTATAATAATCAACAATAGCACGTTTTTGAGCAAAAACTTCTGTAACCGAATTGGTCAATACTGGATTTTCATTTAAACTCTGGTGTCTTTCGATGATTTGAACGTGTGCGTTTTCGCCAACTATTACCAAATTTCGCGGTTGCACCATTAAAGCATCTTCAATTCCAGTAGAAAAATAAATAATTTCGATTGGTTTATCAACCACTTTGCTTTTCGGAACATTAATATATGCTCCTTCGTTTGAAAAGGCTGTATTTAATGAAGTTAAACTCTCTTCTTTACTGGCAATTTTATTGAAATATTCATCAATAATCATTTTGTATTTTGGCTTGGTTAATGCTGATGACATCAAACAAACATCTAAACCATCATGAGTAGTTGAAGATAAGAATGAAGCAAATTTTCCATCGATGAAAATCACTTTATAAGTATCAATTTCGTGAAGGAAGTATTTTTTTACATCCTTAATTTCAATGGTATTTTCATGTTTTGGAAATACAGAATAATCATTTTTTAAAATGGTATTCAGAGAAGTATATTTCCAAGCTTCCTCTTTTTTGGTTGGAAAACCTTTATTTTCAAAGTTTTTTATAGCCGAAGTTCGAACATCATATAATTCAGAATGAACGTCAATTTGCTCTTCAAAAGCCATAAAGGAGGAGACTAATTTTTCTTTTAATTCCATTTTATTTTTATTTCAGGTTTTAGGTTTCAAGTTTCAGGTTATTGAAACTTGTTCCCTTTGAAATCTTTTTTATTTAAATAAGTGATGAAGTTTTTAATCTTCCCACTTAAATTTTCATACTTATTTTTTAAATCAATAAACTGCTCTTCAGTAATATATTCATAATCATAGAGTCTATAAATTTGCGATCTTGATTCACCTGCGGAACCTTTGGCTATAGACAAAAACTGACGAAATTCTATATTCCCATCTCTTTCAAAACCTTCTGCAATATTGTCCATTACAGAACCTGAGGATGCTTTGATTTGTTCTTTAAATCTAAAATCCGTTTTTAATTCTGATTGGTTTGAAATTATAAAAATTTCTTTGGCTAGTTTTCTTGCTTCTATCCAAATTTCGAGGTCTTCGAAAGTTTTAATTGTTGCCATGGCTTATAACTATTTTTATTGGTGTATATAACTAAATAACCTGAAACTTGAAACCTGAAACTTGAAACTTGAAACAATTTTAAACTTCTTGTTCTTGTTTAATCCAATCGTACCCTTTTTCTTCCAATTCGTGTGCTAAGTCTGCACCTCCTGATTTTACAATTTTTCCATCCATTAAAACATGAACAAAATCGGGAATAATATAATCCAACAGTCTTTGATAATGTGTAATTACCAATACAGCATTGTTCTCGTTTTTTAATTTATTAACACCATTGGCTACTATTCTAAGGGCATCAATATCCAACCCCGAATCGGTTTCATCAAGTATTGCTAATTTTGGGGCTAACATTGCCATTTGAAAAATTTCGTTTCTTTTCTTTTCCCCACCAGAAAATCCTTCATTCAAGGAACGTGATAAAAACTTACGGTCTATTTCTAATAATTCTGATTTCTCACGTATTAATTTTAGCATTTCATTGGCAGGCATTTCGTCTTTTCCATTCGCTTTACGGCTCTCATTAATGGCCGTTTTCATAAAGTTGGTTACTGAAACTCCCGGAATTTCTACAGGATATTGAAATGACAAGAAAACGCCTTTATGCGCTCTTTCTTCTGGTGCGAAATCGGCTAAATCTTCACCATCTAATGTAACTGTTCCATCTGTTACTTCGTAATTTTCATTTCCAGCAATAACTGCAGAAAGGGTACTTTTACCTGAACCATTTGGTCCCATGATAGCATGAACTTCTCCTGCTTTTACCTCCAGATTTATTCCTCTTAAAATCTCTTTATCTTCAATTGAAGCGTGTAAATTTTTTATTGATAACATAATTAATTTGATGATTTGGAAATTTGATACTGTAAATTAACCTATTTCCTAATTCTATTTTTTCTACTTTTTTTGTTTGTATTTACTATTTATTAAGTCATAATGAAAATCATTTTCAAATCTTCAAATTGACACATTTTTAAATTATCCTACTGAACCTTCTAATGAAATCTCCAGTAATTTTTGTGCTTCTACAGCAAACTCCATTGGTAATTTATTTAAAACTTCTTTACTGAAACCATTAACTATTAAAGCTATTGCTTTTTCGGTCGGAATGCCACGTTGGTTGCAATAAAAAACTTGATCTTCACCAATTTTAGAGGTGGTTGCTTCGTGTTCAATTTTGGCTGATGAATTTTTACTTTCTATGTATGGAAACGTATGTGCGCCACAATTATTCCCCATTAAAAGAGAATCACATTGTGAAAAATTTCTTGCATTATCTGCATTAGCGCTAATACGAACCAATCCTCGGTAACTATTTTGCGATTTTCCTGCTGAAATTCCTTTTGAAATGATAGTCGATTTGGTATTTTTACCTAAATGAATCATTTTTGTTCCAGTATCGGCTTGTTGGAAATTATTGGTAACAGCTATTGAATAAAATTCGCCAATAGAATTATCGCCTTTTAAAACAACAGATGGATATTTCCAGGTAATTGCCGAACCTGTTTCGACTTGTGTCCAAGAAATTTTTGCGTTTTTCTCACACAAGCCTCTTTTGGTTACAAAATTAAAAACGCCACCTTTACCTTCCTTATTTCCAGGATACCAATTTTGAACAGTTGAATATTTTATTTCAGCATTATCCAAAGCAATTAATTCAACCACTGCTGCGTGTAACTGATTTTCATCTCGACTTGGCGCAGTACAACCCTCAAGATACGATACATAACTGCCTTCATCGGCAATTAAAAGTGTTCTTTCAAATTGACCTGTTCCGGCTTGATTGATTCGGAAATAAGTAGATAATTCCATCGGACATCTAACGCCTTTTGGAATATAACAAAAACTTCCATCAGAGAAAACTGCCGAATTTAATGCAGCATAGAAATTATCTCTTTGCGGTACAACAGTTCCTAAATATTTCTGAATTAAATCTGGATATTCACGAATAGCTTCAGAAATACTCATGAATATAATCCCTTTTTCCGCTAAAGTTTTCTTGAAAGTAGTAGCAACAGAAACCGAATCAACAACAATATCCATTGCGACATTATTCATCATCTTTTGTTCATCGATTGAAATACCTAACTTTTTATACATTTCCAAAAGATCAGGATCAACATCGTCTAAAGTTTTATTTGGATCTGCCTTTTTTGGAGCCGAATAATAAGAAATGGCTTGAAAATCGGGTTTTTCATATTGAACGTTTGCCCAATCAGGTTCGGTCATCTCTTGCCAAGCACGAAATGCTTCGATACGCCAATCGGTCATCCATTGCGGTTCTTCTTTCTTTAAAGAAATAGCACGAACTATATCTTCATTCAAGCCTACAGGAAATGTTTCTGAATCTAAATCGGTGTAAAATCCGTACTCGTATTCTTTATTTTCGAGTTCAATTTTTAAATCGTCCTCAGTATATTTTGACATTTTATCTATTTAAATGTTATAATGAAAATGATTCCCCGCATCCACAAGTTCTCGAGGCATTTGGATTATTAAAAACAAAGCCTTTACCATTTAACCCTCCTGAAAATTCTAAAATAGTCCCTGCTAAATACAAAAAAGACTTTTTTTCAACTGCGATTTTCACATGATTATCTTCAAAAACTTTGTCGTTTTCATGAAGTTCTTTATCGAATTTTAATTCGTAAGACAAACCCGAACAACCTCCACTTTTTACGCCTACTC
Source organism: Bifidobacterium breve (assembly GCA_943323545.2). Classification (GTDB taxonomy): domain Bacteria; phylum Bacteroidota; class Bacteroidia; order Flavobacteriales; family Flavobacteriaceae; genus Flavobacterium. The sequence goes on from CALPIE020000004.1 coordinate 14,406, forward strand.
GAACGTAATCTTTGGCAGCGTCAAAACCGTCGTCTTTCATCATGTCGATGATTTTTTTACTTGCTGAATCTGAAACTTTGATCATTGCTTATTTTGAATTTTTCTAAATAATGCACAAAGTTAATACATAAATCGTGTTTTTACCTATTCTGTAACATTTTTATAACAAATAAATAGATAGAAAAAATTGATTTAACATAACTCACTCCAACCAATTTAGTAAATTGCAAACCATTAATTCTCAAAAAAAGACCATGAAAATATACCCAATTGAAGCAGGAAATTTTAAATTAGACGGAGGTGCCATGTTTGGTGTGGTGCCAAAAACCATATGGAACAAAACCAATCCTGCCGATGAAAATAATCTAATTGATATAGCTGCAAGATGCCTTTTAATTGAAGCCGGAAAGCGTTTAATTCTAATTGATACTGGAATGGGAAACAAACAATCGGAAAAATTTTTCAGTTATTATTCACTTTGGGGAAATCATTCATTAGATAAGTCGCTTGCAAAATATGGCTTTCATCGAGATGATATTACCGATGTTTTTATGACGCATTTGCATTTTGATCATTGCGGCGGAAGTGTAAATTGGAACCCAACTAAAACTGGTTATGAAGTTGCTTTTAAAAATGCAAAATATTGGACCAATGAAAACCATTGGGAATGGGCAACTAAACCAAATTCTCGAGAAAAAGCCTCTTTTTTAGTTGAAAATATTATTCCGATGCAAGAAAGCGGGCAGTTACATTTTATTAAAAGACCAGAAGGCGATTTTGGGATTTCTGATGAATTGGGATTTGGGATTTTTTACGTTGATGGGCATACCGAAAAAATGATGATTCCACATATTTTATATCAAGATAAAACGATAGTATTTTGTGCCGATTTAATTCCGACTGCAGGGCATTTACCGCTTCCCTATGTTATGGGTTATGACACAAGACCTCTTTTAACAATGCCTGAGAAAAGTAAGTTTCTAAAAGCAGCGGTAGAAAATAATTACTATTTATGGCTTGAACACGATGCGCATAATGAAATTATTACCGTTGAAAATACTGAAAAAGGAATTCGTTTAAAAAATACCCATTCAGTTGAAGAAATTTTCTTGCTGTAATTTTATCCACAAATAAATCTATAACAACGTATTTTTTAACTCCAAATAATTGGATTCCAAATTAATTTATTTTAAAAAAACATTAAATATAGAAAAGTCAAATAGCGAAAGCCAATCAACGAATATCTAGTATCGATAATGGAAAAAAGGGGTGTTAATATTACATCATTTTAAAAGATAAATTATCGTTAAATAAATCGTAAAGTTAATGATACTTACTATTTTTGATTTTTTTAATTCAAATCATGTATTATGAAATTTTATAAATCCCTTTTCTTTTCGGCAGTACTAGCATTTATTTTAGTTGGCTGTAGCCCTAAAATTGCTCCCATGGTTGGAACAAATCCGACTAACATAGATAAAACCATTTTAAAAACAACACCACTTAATGAAGAAGATTTAAAACGTTGGAGCCATTTAGATTTAGTTAAAGACACCGTTCCTGGAATGAGCGTTGATAAAGCGTATACTGAAATATTAAAAAATAAAAAAGGAAATAAAATTATTGTAGCTGTAATTGATGGGGGGTTAGATATTGACCATGAAGATTTAAAAGGTAAAATTTGGATAAACAAAAAAGAAATCAACGGAAACAATAAAGATGATGATAATAATGGCTATGTTGACGACATAAACGGTTGGAATTTCCTTGGCGATTCAGATGATGAAAATTTAGAACTTACACGCATTGTTAAAAAAGGGGATGACGGTTCTGAAATTTATAAAAAAGCAAAAGCAGAATTAGAGCAAAAATTAGCTGAAATGAATCAACAAAAACCGCAAGTAGATATGATTGCTAAAGCGGACAAAGACATGAAAACACTTTTAAAAAAAGAAGTATACACTGTTGATGATTTAAAGAAAGTTAGCACAACTGATTCATCATTAAATCAAAGCAAAATGATTATGATGAGTGTCGCAACACAAGCAGGACCTGGATTTCAATCAGATATAAAAGAATATATAGATCAGGTTTATGACATGCTTAATTATAATTTAAATGTAAATTTTGATGGAAGAAAAGTAGTAGGTGATAACCCAGAAGACATCAACGATAAAAAATACGGAAACGGAAATGTAAAAGGAACTGATGTTGAAAATACATTTCATGGAACTCACGTTGCTGGTATCATCGCACAAATTAGAGGAAATGGGAAAGGTGGCGACGGTGTAATTGCTGCTAATTTAGAAATCATGGCATTAAGAGCAGTTCCAAATGGAGATGAATATGATAAAGATATTGCACTTGCCATTCGATATGCTGTTGATAATGGCGCTAAAATAATTAATGGGAGTTTTGGTAAAGACTATTCATCTCATAAAGAGTGGGTTTGGGATGCTATAAAATACGCCGAAAGTAAAAATGTATTACTTGTTTTGGCTGCTGGTAATGATTCTAAAGACATCGATAAAGAAGCGAGCTTTCCAACAGATCAAGTAAACGGAAAAGAAATAGCTGATAATGTTCTTACTATTGGTGCTTTAAGTAATGATTGTGGCTTAAATATGGTGGCTTCTTTCTCAAATTTTGGAAATGCTAATGTTGATGTTTTTTCTCCAGGAGATAAAATTTACGCTACTGTTCCTAATAATAAATACCGCTTTTTACAAGGAACCTCGATGGCTTCACCAAATACTGCCGGAGTTGCTGCTTTAATTCGCTCCTATTATCCTAACCTTTCTGCTTCTCAAGTGAAACAAATTATCATGGATTCTGGCACCCCAATTTCTACTACAGTTATTGTAGGAGAAGAAAAAAATAAAATACCTTTTTCAAGTACTTGTGTATCTGGAAAAATTGTAAATGCTTACAATGCTTTAAAGATGGCTGAAGCAATCTCAAAAAAATAATAACCATAATTAAATGAAAAAATTAGTTTTCTTACCTATCTTTTATTTTAGTATTTCAACTGTTTTTGGGCAAAGTAATGGTTATTGGCAACAAAAAGTTGACTATAAAATGACTGTTTCGATGGATGTGAAAACCTATCAATACAAAGGAAAACAAGAATTGATTTATACTAACAATTCTCCTGACACTTTATACAAAGTTTTTTATCATTTATACAATAATGCTTTTCAACCTGGAAGTGAAATGGACATGCGTTTACAAAGTATTAAAGATCCTGATGCTAGAATGGTTGATAAAATTAAGACTGGTGATAAAACTGTTAATGAAAGTAGAATTGCTAAACTAAAGCCTAATGAAATTGGCTTTTTACACGTTTCAAATTTTAAACAAGACGGAAATAGTACCGCTACTAAAGAAATAGAAACTATTTTAGAAGTTTCTCTATTACAACCTATTTTACCCGGAAAATCAACCACTTTTACTTTAGATTTTGACGGACAAGTTCCAATACAAATTCGACGTTCTGGCCGTAATAACAAAGAAGGTGTCGAATTATCGATAGCGCAATGGTATCCAAAAATGGCAGAATTTGATTTTGAGGGATGGCATGCAGATCCTTATATTGCTAGAGAATTCCACGGTGTTTGGGGAAATTTTGATGTAAAAATTACCATCGATAAAAATTATATTTTAGGAGGAACTGGCTATCTGCAAAACGGAAATGAAATTGGTTACAATTACCAAGATAAAGAAGTTGAGGTGAAAATTCCAAAGAAACAAACCAATTTAACTTGGCATTTCGTGGCGCCAATGGTACACGATTTTACTTGGGCTGCCGATAAAAATTATGTGCATGATGTAGTTCAAACAGATTTCGGAACTACCTTGCATTTCTTATATAAAAACAATCCGAAAATTCTAGAAAATTGGAAAAATGCACAGTCAAAAACGATTGAACTAATGCGTTATTTCAATACTTCTGTTGGCAAATATCCTTACAAACAATATTCTGTAATTCAGGGTGGTGATGGCGGAATGGAATATGCAATGTGTACATTAATTCTTGGCGAAGGAACTTTTAATGGATTAGTCGGCGTTATCGCCCATGAAATGGGACATTCTTGGTTTCAACATGTACTAGCATCTAACGAAAGTAAAAACAGTTGGATGGATGAAGGATTTACGTCTTACATTGAAGACATGAGTTTGAATGAAATAGCAGAAAAAAAAGTGGAAAATCCATTTATTAGTTCCTATAAAAGTTATATTGGTTTGGCCAATTCAGGAAAAGAACAACCTCTTACATCACATGCCGATAGATATGATGAAAACAGAATTTATAGCACTGGTGCCTATAGTAAAGGAGAGCTTTTCTTGACACAATTGGAATATCTTATCGGAAAAGAAAATCTAACAAAAACATTAAAAAGATATTATTTAGAGTTTCAATTCAAACATCCAACTCCTAATGATATAAAACGAACAGCTGAGCGTGTATCTGGAGCTAATTTAGATTGGTATTTAACGGATTGGACGAAAACTACCAATACTATAGATTACGGAATTAAAGATGTAAATGAATACAATAACACGACGCAAATTTCGTTAGAAAGAATTGGAAGAATGCCGATGCCAATTGATATTTTAATTGAATATACCGATGGTACAAAAGAGTCTTTTTACATTCCGTTACGGATGATGGGTTTTGAAAAAGAAAATCCAACACCAAATATAAAAAGAACTGTAATAAAAGATTGGGCGTGGGGAAATCCAAATTATACATTTACAATTGAAAAACTCCGAACTACTATTAGAAAAATTAATTTGAATCCGAGTTTGCTAATGGCAGATGTGAAAAGTAGTAACGATACTTATGAGATAAAGTAAAATATCGGCAAATTTAGTTTGTGTCTACTTAAACTCGTTCCAAATTTTCCCTATTTTGGTTTTACTTACTTTAAAATAGAATTTGTATTTTTACAACGCTAAATAGTATATTGTTTATGAAATTATTTCAATCATTTTTTTTATTCCTTTCCCTTTATTTTGGATTTCAAAATACACATGCTCAAACCATTAATTTCAAAACTAGCAGTGTAAGTATAACCGAAAAAAATGAAAGAGGTAAATGGAGCGAATGGTCTGATTTTGTAAAAGCTGATTTGTTAATTACTATTGATGGTAAAAAAAATAGAATTGTAGTTAATTCGCCAGAAATTCAGGTTTTTACCATACTTTCTTATGGTGAAAAAACGGAGGATAGCTCAAATAAAGTAGTCCCTTTTGAATGCATCGATAATAACGGATCAAAAGCAACTATTTTTGTAATTACTAAAAAAAAGGAAGACAATAGAATGCAATTTTACATTAATTATTCGGAAGTAAAATTTGTCTATAACATATATAATTCTAACTAAAAAGTGGATTTTTCTTATCCAAAAAACGCAAAACTCAAAAGCAGAAAAACCATAGATTTGCTTTTTACAGAAGGGAAATCTGTTGCCAAATATCCTTTGCGACTTGTTTATATTGAAACTATATTTGAGGATAAAATTCCACTAAAAATTGGTGTTTCTGTCTCTAAAAAATATTTCAAAAATGCTGTGGATCGCAATTATTTTAAACGTGTTTTACGCGAATGTTACCGACTAAACAAAGACATTCTAATTAACAACATAGATAAAAATTATGCGCTACTGTTTTTTTATCAAACCAATGATATTTTAAGTTATCAAGAAATAAACGATAAAACCATACAGCTTTTTGAAAAATTTGTAAAAGCAATTCAATCTGAAAAATAAACGAATTGTATATTAACTTTTTCAATGTGATTATAAAAAAACGTATTTTTAATAGTAATTTTTTTGCCTCGAATTCACAAATTTTATTAAGCTGTCATTTGATTTATTTCGAATTTTCGTCAAAGACGAACAAATTTTCAACTATTTCATTTTTAATTCGTGAATTCGTGGCAAAAAAAACCTTAAACTAAACTCAAGTTAATTATATTTATCATCATAACGAATTCCTAAAAAAGTTGTTTATTATTGATAATCCTATATATTTGAACTTGTTTAAATTAATTTATAAAAAGACTATGAAACTATTTTCATTCTTTAAGAAAAGATATATTATTGCTTGTGTTGCAAGTGGATTTCTATTTATAGGTGTTAGTTTTAAAGATGATTTCTTTGAAATTGCCAAACAGGTAGAAATTTTTACAACACTTTTTAAAACGGTTAATCAAAATTATGTTGATGAAATTGCTCCAGCCGATTTAATGGATAAAGCCATTAAAAGCATGTTGGCCGATTTAGATCCTTATACAAATTACTTTAACGAACAAGATGTTGTTAAATTTAAAATCAATAATACTGGTGAATATACTGGCATTGGTGCTTTAGTTACCCGAAAAGAAGATCAACTAATAATTAAAGAGCCTTATAAAAACTTCCCGGCAGACAAAGCAGGGCTGAAAGCTGGAGATGCTATTATTCAAATCGGAGATGTTTCTTTGGTAGATTATAAAGAAGATGCATCTCAATTACTAAGAGGGGCAAAAAACACAAAAATTGACTTAAAATACATACGTCAGGGGAAAACACTTACAACACAACTTGTTTTAGATGAAGTAACCGTAAAAGCAGTTCCTTTCTTTTCGAAAATTGACGATAAGACTGGGTATATTGTTTTAACCGCTTTTAATTCTAAAACTACTCAAGAAACCAAAGAAGCGTTAGAAAGTTTAAAAGCTGATGGTGCAGAAAGAATTATTTTAGATTTAAGAGGAAACCCAGGTGGGCTTTTAAATGAAGCTATTAATATATGTAATCTTTTTGTTCCAAGAGGAGAAACCATAGTAACTACAAAATCTAAAAACGAAAAGCATACAAATACTTATAAAACTACAAGAGAACCTATAGACACTGAAATTCCGTTAGTTATAATTGTAGATGGGAAAAGTGCCTCTGCTTCCGAAATCGTTTCTGGCGCCCTACAAGATTTAGATAGGGCTGTTGTTTTAGGAAGTAGAAGTTTTGGAAAAGGATTGGTGCAACGTCCTTTTGATATGGTTTATGGAACTCAAGTAAAAGTAACTATATCAAGATATTATACGCCTTCTGGACGCTGCATTCAGGCATTAGATTACTTGCATAAAGACAAAGACGGGAAAGCCGTTAGAACAGATGCTACTAAATACAATGCTTTTAAAACTAAAAAAGGAAGAACAGTATATGATGGTGGCGGAATTTTGCCTGACGTAGAATTAGACGAAACCAAAACAAGCGCAATAGCACAAGCTTTGCAAAAAAATGATGGGATTTTTAATTATGCTACTTATTATTATTATAAAAATCCGACACTTGGCGATAAAATAACTACTCTAACCGATATTGATTATGCAGATTTTAAAGCTTTTCTTAAACGTGAAAAATTTAGTTTTGATACCGAAACAGAATTGGCATTAAAGGCAACATTAGAAAAAGCAAAAAAAGAAAAAATTGACGAAACCATTACTAAAGAATATGAGCAATTGGTTGCAGCTTTACAAAGAAGTGATGAGCTGTTATTAGATAAAAATCAAAAAGAAATCAAAAAACTTATTCAAGACGAATTAATAAAAAGATACTTGTACAGAGAAGGATTGTATCAATTTTACACCAAAAATAATAGTGAAATAACAAAAGCTATAAATTTACTTGACAATAAAAACGACTACAATAAAATATTAAAAATATAATGTTTCGCTTTTTAAAAATCATTCCTTTCCTTTTTTATGGACTTCTTCATGCCCAAGAAGAAGTAGTACAATCTGTTTATTTTGATTTTGATAAATTTTCAATCGATGAAAAACAAGCAAAAGAAGTAATTGCTTTTATTAAAACTACCGATTCAACTCGAATTGAATCCATCCAAATTTTTGGTTATACTGACGATATAGGGAAAGAGGATTATAATTATAAATTATCTGAAAATAGAGCTGCAACACTTCAAAATAAATTAATAGAAAACGGCATAAAAAGCAAAATTATAGTTACTATTGAAGGAAAAGGACGGGTGTTAATTGATGATGATATTGTTGAAAATTTGCCCGAAAAAAGATCTAAAAACCGAAGAGTAGATATTGTTCTTAATTTAAAACCTTTACCAAAAATAGAGATCCCCGGATTTTATAATACCATTCAAAAAAAGCATATTGTTGGCGATCATATTTATCTTGATAATATATTATTTGAAAGAGGGAGCAGCCGTTTAAGTCCGAAAGTAAAATTAGAATTAGATAAAATTGCACTATTATTACACCGGTATAAAAATACTCAATTTGAAATACAAGGTCACGTTTGTTGTACCCCTCCCTACCAAAAAGAAGCGATTGATAAAGAAACGAAAAAAAGACAGTTATCTACAAACAGAGCGCAATCAGTATATAAATATTTAGTATTTAGACGTATTCCGAAATCAAGAATGACTTTTAAAGGTTATGGAAATACCGTTCCTTTAGGAAAAGGAGCTGAATATGACAGAAGAGTAGAATTGGTAATCACCAAGATTAATTAGGCTATTTTCATCTCAATATGCGGAATGTCATCTTCTAAATACATTTCACTTGTTTGAACAAAACCATGATTTTCATAGAATTTTTTTAAGTATAATTGTGCTGAAATAGTAATTTGACTCTCACCAAATATTGTATTTATAACTTGAATTGCTTCTCGAATTAATTCGTTTCCTAGTTTTAAATGTCTAAAATCTTCTTTAACAACAACTCTTCCAATTGAAGCTTTTTCGAAATAATCATTCGGTTTAAACAAACGAGCGTAAGCAATGGTTTTTCCTTCATGCTCTGCAAATAAATGAATTGCTTTTTGATCTTTGAAATCAATGTCTTGATAAACGCAATTTTGCTCTACTACAAAGACTTCGCTTCTTAATTGTAGGATTTCATATAACTCTTCTGTAGAAAGTGCATCAAATCGCTTTATTTTCCATTTTACCTCATTCATCTATTTCCCATTTAATTAAACTGTATAGTCTTTATAATCGATTCCAATTCCAACATTATATCCCTTTTTTCTTTTGATGGTGCGTAACAAAATCCTTCTACAATTAAAATTCTTTTACGCTCTTTATCCATAAAAGCATAATTTATATAGGGGCCCGACATGAAATCATTTTTTAAATCCCACGTTCCTTTCGTCTCAAAGACCAATTTACCAAAAATTGTTGTCTTAAGTAAATAAGGTGAAAAAGCGGGTTCTGTAATCATTCTTGTTCTTCTTTTACTGCCGTGAATATATCTTTTGCCTATAGAATCTCTAATTTTAGTAATAGTGTTTACAACAGTTGTAGTGTCTTTTATGTTACTTATTGGAATTTGATAAATTAACAAACTCAAATTTCCACTGGTAATCTCTTTTTTTAACCAAGTGAATTTTTTGCCTTGCACAACGATTTTATATTTTGTTGGAATATTTAATTTTATGTTGAATCGAGACTCTATTTTATCAGAAACTAATTTGTCAGATTTAATGTGACTTTGGAAAACTTTTATTTCAGAAGATTTTATTTCCTGAATTATTTTGGGTGCGTTTTTTTCAATACTATCTAACAATTCTTTTACACTAACTCCCGATATATGAACGGCAAGTTGAGGGGTTACATATTCATTTTCTTTTATATAAAATTTACTTCTTGCTTCTTTTTTTACCACAATAATATTTCGGCTGTTGGTGATAAAACCCTCTAATAATTTACCTGGATACTGATTTAGTGTAAATATTGGCTCTTCTTCTTGAAGCCCAATAACAGGAGAAGCAAATTTATTACGTAGTGAATCGCCAACTTCTCCGTTCCATAATTGATCGTCTATTATTACAGAAACGGCATTCATTTTTGCCAAAGATTCTGAGGTAGCTGTTTTTTTCTTTTGATTACAAGACACAAGAGTTAAAGAACTTGCTAAGTAAACAAAGAAAAGGGGTATAAATAAAAAATGGGTTTTATTCATGATGAAATAAAACCCAAATTTATTGAAGATTTTTAAATTATCCACTTATTTTTAATTTCATTCCAGGCTGAATACTTTCGTCTTTAATGTTATTCCATTTTTTAATATCTGAAATTGTAACTCCGGGAAACTTTTTAGAGATGCTAAACAATGAGTCCCCTCTTTTAACTGAATACATTTTGTCATTATCTTTTTTAGAATAAGTGTATTCGTCTTTCTTAAATTTAGAATTTTTAGGACTGGCAATAGCTACTTCTGTTTTTGCAACAATTAGTTTTGATCCAAGTTGGATATTGTTATTTTCAATGGCATTCCATTCTTTTAAAAGTTCAATAGTAGTATTGTTTTTCTTAGCAATGCTTCCTAAATTATCACCTTTAACTACAATATATTCTGTAATTTTTGTTTCAGTTAAAGCAATTTGTGATTCTTTATTTTCACTAAGAGATTGATTGTTAATGATTAATTGAGTTCCTAATTTTACATTGTTATCAATTATATTATTCCATTCTTTTAATTGTTGTATTGAAATATTATGTGATTTAGCTATCGAACTTAAATTATCCCCTTTTTGAACTACATAATAACTTTCGTGTTTTGAATTGTTCTCTAATTGAATTGTTTTTGATTCATTGCTAACAATAGTTTCATTTTTTTCAATTATCTGAGGTTTAACTTCTTTTTTTATCGTTGTAACAACTCTCTCTTTTTTGATTATTTTCAAATTAGCGCCAGCTATTATATTGTTTCCTTTTAATTTATTCCATTTTTTTATTTCAGCTAAAGAAACATCAAATTTAGAAGCAATTTCACTAATATTATCACCGCTTTTCACTTTGTGATATTTTGTTACATCTTTGTAAGTTACTACTGTTTCTGTAGTAAATGTTTTTTGATTAGTTGTTTCACTTGGGTTGTATTTAGCATCTAAACTTATCTTTTTAACATCAGAACTAGCTATTAAATTAGACGAAGTTTCTTTAGCAACCGAATCTTTTACTTTTGTTGCTTTGTCTTTATAAGCTACTCGCTCTGTAGTCAAAATTTTAAGATTTCTTCCTATTGGCGCTTTATTGCTTCTTAAGTGATTCCATTTTTTCACCTCTGCTACAGTTACACCGTAGCGATCAGAAATTTCACTTAAATTATCGCCCCTTCTTACCTTATGATACTTGGTTCTAGATACTATTTCTGTTTCAACAAAAGAAGTATTTGATGGATCATTTTGTTTAACCGAAGCTATTTTATCATATGGCCTTTCTCTTTTGCTATCAATATAATCAGCGTATGCATATATTTTATCTTCATTTGAAGTAAAAATAGAAATCTTATCTTTTGGTAATCTTAAATAGTTAGTAGTTCCTGTTATATAAGGTATCTCATTTCTTTTATAAGACGGATTAAAAAACTGCAATTCAGCAACTGTAATATTTAATAAATCGGAAATTTGTTTAAATGTTAAATGTTTTTTTATTCCAATTGTATCAGTTGCGAAATGATTGGCAATAGATTTATTCGGAACAATTCCGTGTTCTTTATGGTATTCAAAAATATACATAGTTGCCAAAAAAGCAGGTAAATATCCTTGTGTTTCTTTAGGAAGATTTTTTCTAATGTTCCAATAATTTTGTTGCCCACCTGAGCGTCGAATTGCTTTGGCAACATTTCCTGGTCCTGAATTATACGATGCTAAAACCAAATCCCAATCACCAAATATTTTATACATGTTCATCATGTATTGTGATGCTGCTTGACTTGCTTTTAAAGGCTCACTTCTTTCATCAACATAAGAATCTATATTTAGACCATATTGTTTTCCGGTTTGGTACATAAACTGCCACAATCCTGTTGCACCTACTCTTGAAACGGCTAACGGATTTAAAGCAGATTCTACAACTGCTAAATATTTAATTTCAAGTGGTATGTTATTTTTTGCTAGTTCTTCTTCAAAAATTGGGAAATAAAATTGGGAAATTCCCATCAATCGTTCAAATCCTTTTTTTCTATTCTTCAAAAAGGATTTAATTACATTTTCTAAACCGATATTGTATTCAATATTAAATGGCGATTTTTCATCCATTCTTTTTAATCGCTCTTTAAGCAATTCGGTTGGCAATTCGTAGTCTACTTTTTCATCAACATTAACATTTTTAATATCACTTAACATTTCATCATAAGAATTTAAACTTGTCAATTCTTTCATCCAAAGACTATCGATACAAATAGCAATTTGATCTTTGATGAATGTTTTTTTAATAGAATCTAGGTAGGATATTTTAATTTGTTTGATAAGAGAAACGCTGTCGTTAGTCGATGATTCTTGTGCATACAACGAGCAAACAGCAAGTAAAAGAAAAACGGAAATTTTAATTTTTTGTTTCATATAATTTTTAAAAGGGTATTATTCAGCATTTTAAGATGAATTTATGCAAACATAACACCTTATAACGTAACATTTTGTTTAATTATTGTTAAAACTGATAATTAATCAAGAATTGCAGCAATTCCTGGTAAGATTTTTCCTTCTAACATTTCTAACATAGCGCCTCCCCCAGTAGACACATAACTCATTTTATCTTCCAAACCAAACTGTTTAACAGCGGCAACAGAATCGCCTCCTCCAACAAGAGAAAAGCAACCATTTCTGGTAGATTCTGCAATATATTCTCCTAATGTTATCGTACCGTGGGCAAAACTTTCCATTTCAAAAACGCCTAATGGTCCGTTCCAAAGAATTGTTTTCGAATCCATTATTATTTTTTTGAAATTCTCTAACGATTTTGGTCCAGCATCAAGTCCTTGCCAACCATCCGGAATTTCACGAACATCTACAATCTGAGTATTCGCGTCATTTGAAAAATCATCAGCTGCAACTACATCAACTGGAATATGAATGTGAACATTCTTCAATTTTGCCTGATGTAAAATTTCTATTGCTAAATCCATTTTATCGTCTTCACATATTGAATTCCCAATTTTTCCGCCTAACGCTTTGATAAATGTAAATGTCATTCCTCCGCCAATTATCATATGATCAACCTTGTCTAGAATATTTTCAATAACTGTAATTTTAGAGGAAACTTTTGAGCCGCCTAATATAGCAGTAACTGGTTTAACCGAATTATTTAAAACCCTGTTTAAACTATCAATTTCTTTGGCTAAAAGCAAACCGAAGCATTTTTGATTAGGAAAAAACTGTGCAATTATTGTAGTTGATGCGTGTGCTCTGTGAGCAGTTCCGAATGCATCATTAACGTAAATATCTCCTAAAGAAGCTAATTCTTTAGCAAAGGCAACATCACCAGCTTCTTCTTCGGCATAAAAACGTAGATTTTCGAGTAATAAAACTTCGCATGGTTTTAAATTATTAGCGGCATTTTTTGCTACTTCTCCTCGGCAATCTGAAGCAAATAAAACAGAAACCCCTAGTATTTTAGCTGTTGCATCAACAATATGTTTTAATGAATATTTATCTTCTTTCCCTTTTGGTCTTCCTAAATGCGACATAAGAATTACACTACCACCATCTGCTAAGATTTTATCTATAGTAGGTTTTGCAGCTTCTATTCTATTTGTATCCGTAACTTGAAAATTTTCATTTAGAGGAACGTTAAAGTCAACACGAATTAATGCTTTTTTTGTGCTAAAATTGAAGTCTGCTAATGTTTTCATTTGTTTTTGATTTATACTTTTAGATAGTGCAAAGATAGGATTTTGTTTTTTCAAAAAAAATCGGTGAGGATTTGTGCTAATTTCTACTTTTACATTTTATCTTTGCTTATGCTATTTTCTGAAATTTTAGGACAAGATCATATTAAAAACCATTTAACCAATAGCGCTAGTAAAGGACGAATTCCTCATGCGCAATTATTTATTGGGCCAGAGGGAAGCGGAACTTTACTAATAGCAATAGCTTATGCACAGTTTATTATCTGCAATAATTGTGATAATGAAAACCAAGGTGAAAATGAAGCTTGTAATTTGAAATTTAACCATTTATCACATCCCGATTTGCATTTTGTTTATCCGACAGTTACAACAGAAGAAATAAAAACGAAACCAAAAAGCTTAGATTTTATAAAAGAATGGCGACAATTTTTAAATGAAAGTCCTTATGGAAGTTTATTTGATTGGTATAAATTACTTGGTGTTAAAAACAAACAAGGAGAAATTCGTGTTGAAGATGCTAATGAAATTGTTAAATCACTTTCATTAAAATCTCACGAAGGTGGTTATAAAGTTATGATTATTTGGATGGCCGACAAAATGAATATAGCGGCATCTAATAAGCTCTTAAAAATTCTGGAAGAACCTACTGACAAAACAGTTTTTATTCTTATTTCTGAAAATGAAGAAGATGTAATTCAAACCATTCGCTCTCGTTGTCAAGTACTACATTTTAATGCGTTACCCGAAAAGATAATTAGCGAAGCTTTGGTATTTCATGAGAATATAGATCAAAAAAAGGCTGCTAAAATAGCACATCAAGCACAGGGAAATTACAACAAAGCATTACATTTATTAAGTAACGATGAAGATGAATTCCCATTTGAAGAATGGTTTGTAGCTTGGGTTCGTGCTGCATTTAGAGCGAAAGGAAATGCTGCTGCAATTCAGGATTTAATTCGATGGAGTGAACAAATTGCCAGTTTGGGTCGAGAAGCACAAAAGAAGTTTTTAAATTACTGTATTGATATGTTCCGGCAAGGAATGTTGTTGAATTATCAATCAGAAAAATTGGTGTTTATTGAGCCAACGGTAGAAAATTTTAAACTAGAAAATTTTGCTCCTTTTGTAACCGGAAACAATATAAATGAAATTTTTACAGCACTTTCAGATGCAATTTATCATATTGAACGCAACGGGAATGCTAAAATAATTCTTACTGATTTATCAATAAAATTGACAAGATTCATTCATAAAAAATAATATCATGAACAATACCGCGTCTGTTTTAGTTTTGGCTTTTTTGGCATTGACTTTCATCATGTCGGCACACAATAAAATCTTTTATTGGAATGACAATATCACTTTCTTGAAATCACATTTTGAGAAAACAATTCTAAAAAATCAAGTTGTTTTAGCAACTGGAATATTATTAGCTTTTGAATTGGTTGCCGGAATTCTTTGCCTTTTGGGAATTATAGAAATGTACATTAATGGCGGTAGAATGTTTGGTTTTTACGGTGCTGTTTTCTCCTGCATTTCATTACTTTTTATGCTTTTTGGACAACGATTGGCGAAAGATTACGATGGGGCAAGAACAATTGCCATTTACTTTGTCTCTGCAGTTTTAGCAGTTTTTTGGTTGAGTTAATTACAAACTTGCCTTAAATATTTTCAACTCATCCCAAGTGAATTTGTCGCCGTATTTTTCTTTTAATTCACCCACAGTATCTCCTTTAAAACCTTTGAAAATTTTAGCTAATTCTTGAATTTTGTCTTGCGGTAAAACATCATTAATTGAAATCGTTTCGGTTTCAATTAGTTTGGCAATATGTGTGCTGATTGTTTGTGCAGTAAGTTTTCGAATGGCTGCAATTTCTTTAATAGAATTTTGTTGTTGCCACAACTCATAAGTTTCTTGAACGGTTGATTTTTTTGATTCTTTAGGGACTTTTTTCTTTTTGGCGTATAGGTCAATGTCATCATCATCTTCAATTAAAGTAACATTTACGTTTTTGAATTCTTGACTTATCGTTTCTACTTTTCTAATTCTGTAAAATTTAATTTCATCTGATGTTAATTTATCTTTAGAAATAGCTTCTCCCTTCACAACAGTTTCTATTAGTAATTTTGCTTTCATTAAACGTAAAACGGCTTTAATTTGTAGTTCTTCCAAAACCAATAACTCATCATAATAAGCTTTTACTTTTTTTATACGTTTTACTTCTTCTAGTTTCCAGAGAATTTCATACACTAAATTATCTAAAGGTTGAATAAAATAATTGTAAGCTGCGTCAATTCTTTCCAAAACAAATTGTAAATCAACTGTTTCGGAGAAAACTTTGTTCAATTGTGAAATGAATTTTTTTGAAGGATCTAAAAGTTTTTCTATTTCCTCAGTTTGTTTTTTTGCCCAAATGGCATGTTTAGATTTCTCAGAAATGTCCGATTTTTCATTGTAACTGTATTGATGATTACGCCATTGTTGTGCTAAATCAATCCAATCGAAACTCGATTTTAAATAGGTGTGTAAAAACACTTTGGTGTCTTGTAATAATGTGTTTTCTAAATCGTTTTGAGTTGCTTTATTTTCTGCATAATCCATTACATCTTGATCGTTTGAAATACCGTTCATTCGTAAAGGAGAAAGTAAAACCAATCCGTTTAAAGAGCGTAATCTTGATAAGGCAACATAAGCTTGTCCGGGAAGAAAAACTTGTGAAACATCAAGAGCTGCTTTATCAAAAGTTAATCCCTGGCTTTTATGTACTGTAATTGCCCAAGCCAATTTAATGGGATAATGCACAAACGTTCCCAAAACTTCTTCCTCGATTTCTTTAGTATTTTGATTTAAAGTATATCGGATGTTTTGCCATTCGTATTTTTCGATTTCAATTGTTTTATTTTCATCTGGAAAATGAATGATTATTTCTTCATCTGAAAGCGATTTTACTACACCCATTTTACCGTTAAAATAATTTTTTTCTATAGACAAATCGTTTTTAATAAACATGATTTGTGCTCCGATTTTTAATTCTAATTTTAAATCTATTGGATAAATTTTATCTGGAAATTCTCCTATTATTTCAGCTGTATAAGATTTTGATTTTCCTTCTAAGTCAATAAGAGATTGTGAATTTATTGTATCAGCTTTTACATTATGAGTCGTTAAAGTAATGTATCCTTTATTGGATTTTAAATCAAAATTTGGTTGTACAAACTGATTTAAAATTTCTATATCTGTTGGCGTTATTTTGTTGTTTCGTAAATTATTCAATACTGAAATAAATTGATCGTCTGATTGACGGAAAATCTTTGATAATTCAATATATAAAGGTGGATTTTGCTGAATGACATTTGCGTGGAAAAAGAATTTTCCTTTATAATAATTTCGCAATCTTCGCCATTCTTCATCCCTAATTACTGGTGGTAATTGTAATAAATCGCCAATAAAAAGCACTTGGACACCACCAAAAGCTACTGTTTTTTTACGAACTGACTGCATCATATAATCGATTGCATCAAGCAAATCGGAACGTAACATACTCACTTCATCTATAATTAGCAATTCCATATTTCGAATTACTGCTTTCTTTAAACCACTCATTTTGAAGTGTCTGCGCAAAGAATCTTTAGTTTCAAACTTTACGCTATCGGTAAAATGAGCATCAACATTAAATTCAGGAATAAATCCTCCAAAAGGAAGTTGAAACATAGAGTGTATGGTAACTCCGCCTGCATTCAAAGCAGCAATTCCGGTGGGAGCTACTACAACTGCATTTTTATGTGTGGTTTGAATTATTTCTTTGAGGAGTGTTGTTTTTCCAGTTCCTGCTTTTCCAGTTAGAAAAATAGAACGATTGGTTTGATTGATAAATTGAAGGACATATTCTGCTTCGGCTGTGATAATTTTCATATGGCATATATTTAAAAGCAAATTTAAAACATTGTAAATCAATATACAATAAAAAAACGCCTTTGATTAGAAAGGCGTTTTTAAAAATAATTCTGTAAAGTTTTATTTTTTTGCTTCGGTAGATTCTTCTTTTTTCCCTTCAGCTTTGTACTTATCGTTAACAAGTTTTGTCAATTCTTTTGTAATATCATAGCTGTCTTTTGCATATAAAACTGAGGCTGCTTCTCCAGTTCCAAAAACATAATCATACCCTTTTTCTTTACCAAAATCTTTGAATATTTTTTTGTATTTCTTAACCAAGCTGTCCATTTCTATTCCGCTTTGACCTTGTAATTGTTGTAACATACCTTGTTGAGCATATTGAAGTTGTTGGTCTCTTTGTTGTAATTCAGATCCTTTTTGTTGTGCCCATGCTTGACCATTTGTCATAGCATTTTGCTTGAAATTTTTCATTTCAATTTCAAGTTTAGTTGCTTCGCTTTTTAATTTAAGATCCATTTCGGCAGCTTTACCTTTGTATTTTGCTTCAATGTCTTTAGCTTCGATACTTTCTTCCATTAACTTGGAGGTATCTACATAAGCTGTTTTAAAATCTTTTGCATCGGTTGTTTTGTTGCAAGAAATTACAACGATTGCAACGGCAAGAATTACGAGTATTTTTTTCATTATTGTTTTAATTTATAAATTTTTGCCAAAAGTATAAATTTTAATTTTATCAACGAGAAATGATTTGCATTTTACCATTTCTTCAGCAATAGTAATTATCTATACTTTTAAATTAATAATAAGATTTTCTTATTGTATTTGGATTAAAATAAAGCGTTTTTAGACAGCTTCTTCTAAATTGTATCAACTTACTTACCGAGAAATGTTTTAATGAAACAATCGCTTTTATTTTAGTTTTTAGCGTTTTTTAAGATATAAATATGCGAAGAAAATTCAGAATTTTTATTTCCGTAGCGATTGGACTTCCATCCGATAAAAAATGCTTTGATGTAATTCATTTTTCCGGTTTTATATTTTTCAGAAAGTAAGCTAACATAAAAACTATCAAATTTCATGGGAAGCACTTTTACTAATTTTAAATCTACTTTATCAAAAAGCTTTTCAATAGCTGTTTTTGAAAAATGCCATAAATGAATTGGGACATCAAATGCGGCCCAAAACTTTCCATAATAATTGGCATCATAAGAATTAAAATTTGGAACGGCAATTAGAATCGTTCCACTGGGCTTTAGTAATCGTTTTAATTCTACTATTTGATTTTCTAAATCGGGTACATGTTCAAGTACATGCCACATGGTAATTAGATCGAAAGAATTGTTTTCTAATTCTGATAAATGATTTACAAAAGTAACCCCTTTTTTAATTGCAATTGATTTGGCTTTTTCGCTTGGTTCGATTCCGATTGTTTGCCAACCGTCTTTTTTTGCAACAGATAAAAAGTCTCCAACACCTGCTCCAATATCTAAAATTTTTCCTTTTTTACTTTGAGAATTTATTAATTTTAATTTATTCTTTAAGGCAATTGACTTAACAAATTGATACATTTTTTCAAACAACGAAGTTTTCCCGTCAGTGTGTGAAATATAATCTTTGCTCTCATAATAACTTGGAAGTTTTTCTAGAGAAGGTTGTGGATGCGTAATCAACATGTCTAAATTGGAATCATAAAGCAACTCGAATGTTTCTCCAGAAACCGTATAATCTTTTACCTTTAAAAAAGGTTTTGTGTTTGAAATATTCATTAATTTCTCTTTGTTTATAATACTTCATCCAATTCGTTTCACGTGGAACAAATTTTGGTTGGTAGGTAAAACTACCAGTTATTCCGTTTGTTTATCGTCCCATATGAATTAACAATACCGATACATCGCTTGGTGAAACACCACTTATTCTAGAAGCCTGTGAAATAGTTACTGGACGTATTTTACTTAATTTTTGTTTGGCCTCAATCGACATTGATTTAATTTTGTTATAATCGAAGTTTTCTGGAATTTTCACATCTTCTAAACGCGTCAATTTATCTGCATTATTACGTTCTTTTTCAATATAACCTGAATATTTAACTTGTATTTCAGCCTGTTCTAAAATCTCTTTATCTAATTTATTTTCGGTAACGTAATTTGCTACTTTTTCAAATTTCAGAAAATCTTCTAAATCAATTTGAGGTCTTGAAAAAACTTTAAACATTTTATCCGATTGTACAATTGGAGCGCTTTGTTTTGCTTCTAAAATTGGATTCGTTTCTGCCATTGTAATACTAGTTTCTTTAAAAAAAGCAACCATTTTATCACTTGCTGCAAATTTTTCTTCCATTCGACACAAACGTTTTTCTGAAGCTAATCCTATTGCAAATGATTTCGGTGTTAATCTATTGTCTGCATTATCTTGACGTAAAAGGGTTCTGTATTCGGCCCGAGACGTAAACATTCTGTATGGTTCTTCAGTGCCTTTTGTGATTAAATCGTCAATAAGTACACCAATATAGGCTTCATCTCGTTTTAAAATCATTGGCTCTTGTTCTTTGACTTTTAAAGCAGCATTTATTCCAGCCATTAATCCTTGTGATGCAGCTTCTTCATACCCTGTTGTTCCGTTAATTTGTCCAGCAAAATACAAACCTTCTACTAGTTTCGTTTCTAATGTATGTTTTAATTGCGTAGGTGGAAAATAATCATATTCTATTGCATAACCTGGACGGAAAAATTTTACTTTTTCGAAACCCGCAACCGAACGTAAAGCTTTAAATTGAATGTCTTCTGGTAGTGATGTTGAGAATCCGTTTACATAGACTTCAACCGTATCCCAACCTTCGGGTTCAACAAATAATTGGTGTCTTTCTTTATCAGCAAAACGATTGATTTTATCTTCTATTGACGGACAATAACGTGGTCCAATACTTTTAATTCTTCCATTAAACATTGGTGACCGATCAAATCCTTCACGTAAAATATCGTGAACATCTAAGGAAGTATAGGTCATATGACATAATTTTTGTTTCGTTAATGGTTTAGTTTCGTCAGAATAGGAAAATTTATCAGGATTCTTATCTCCTGGTTCTTCAATCATTTTAGAATAATCTAAAGAACGTCCATCAACTCTTGGTGGGGTTCCTGTTTTCATTCTACCCGATTCAAAACCTGCTTTGATTAAATCTTCCGTAATTCCGAATGCAGCACTTTCTCCTGCTCTTCCTCCACCAAATTGCTTGTCTCCAATATGTATTAATCCGTTAAGGAAAGTTCCGTTAGTTAGAATAACTGTTTTAGCTTTAATTTCAATACCAAGAGAAGTAACGATTCCTTCAATTTTATTGTTTTTTATAATTAATCCTTTTGCCATTTCCTGATAGAAATCGAGATTTGGTGTTCGTTCTAACATTAATCTCCATTCTTCAGAGAAACGCATTCGGTCGCTTTGCACTCTTGGAGACCACATGGCAGGACCTTTAGATTTGTTGAGCATTTTAAATTGGACAGCTGTTTTGTCGGATACAATTCCGGAATAACCACCTAATGCATCTATTTCACGAACGATTTGACCTTTTGCGATGCCGCCCATAGCCGGATTACAAGACATTTGTGCAATGTTTTGCAAACTCATTGTTACCAACAAAGTCGAACAACCCAGATTAGCAGCAGCAGCAGCAGCTTCGCATCCTGCGTGTCCTGCACCGACAATTATAACATCGTAAGTATTAAACATTTTAAATGGAATTTAGGATTTGGGATTTTGAAACACTAACCTTCAAATCTTATTATTTGTTCTGTTAGAACTTTGTTTTTATACAATTCATATACTTTTTAGCCCCGATTGCAGTGCAAATCTTTTTAATACCGATATTTATCGGTGTTAAAAAATTGAAGCGAAAGCGGGAATTGCCATTCCGAAAAAGCCCAAGCCTTTCGCTTTAAATTAAATCACTGTTCCACGTGAAACATTTTAATCTTTTCGTCTTCTTTCTTTCGCATTAAGATTTCTTCTTCTTTGGTTTTATCTTTATAGCCACAATAGTGAAGGATGCCATGAATGATAACTCTTTCAAGTTCTTCTTTAAATGTGACTTTAAAGTCTTCGGCGTTTTCTTGTACTCTTTCAATTGAGATGAAAACATCACCGTGTAATTCGTTTCCTACAGAATAATCGAAACTAATGATGTCTGTATAAAAGTCATGATTAAGATATTGTTTGTTAATTTCAAGTATGAATTCGTCATCGCAGAAAATATAACTGATGTCACCTTCTTTCTTGTTTTCGGAAAGAATTACTTTAGAAATCCAACTAGAATACAGTGTTTCGTTCTCTAATTTGAAGTCAATTTCGTAATTAAAATTAATCATTCTTCTTAAAATATTCTTGAACCTTTTGGTTGTAATTTTCGTGCAAAGGTAAGGTTTGTCTATTTAATATTTCAATGCTATTGATATAATCTTGTAAGCGTTGCGGTAACGCATTGGTTGTGTTATTAAATTCTTTCTTATTTGTTTCTGATTGTCTTTTCTTTTCCTCTCCTTGTTGTTGAACCGCTTTTTCTAACTTTAAAAGTTCATATTTTAAGTTTAATATTTTTTGTAAAGTTTCGTTATTAAAGCCTTTGTTTAACAATTGCTTTTCGATTTGTTTCATTTGATCAAATGCATTTTGACCATTTCCGCCTAGTCCTTTTTTATTTAATTCGTTTTGAAGCGCTTCTCGTAATTGTTGTTGTTCTTTGTAGATTTCCATTATAGCTTTAGCATCACCTTCGCCATCTTCGCCGTTTTCACCATCTTTACCTTGACCGCTTCCTCCACCACCTTGTCCATTTTTACCTTCTTTGCCTTTGCCTTCTTTACCATCTTTTCCTTCTTTGCCTTTTCCTTCTTTACCACCTTCTTTTTCTCCGTCTTTCCCGTCTTTACCGTCGCCAGGTTTTTGACCAGGTTTCATCCCTTTTTTCATTTTTTCTCCAAGTCCATCTTGCTTTTTTATAATATCGGGTAATTGCATGCCTTCTCCTTGTCCTGGTTTGGGCTTACCTGCGCCTTTACCCGACATTGACATTTGCATACCATTAAGTATATCAGCTAACATATCGGCTAATTTGTTTGCGGCTGCTGTGGCGAATTGTTGGTTAGAGGTGCCTTTAATAACATCTGCATCCGCTAATTTTTCTAAAGCTTTATCAACGTTGTATTGAACATTTCCAATCTCTTTAGTGATATCTTCTGCAATTTTAGGATTTCGTAATGACATAGCAAATAAACTATCATCTACATGTTTAAATTGTTGTTTTAAGTCTTGCTGTATTTTTAGGTTTTTGTTAAAGGAAGGAGAGCCTCTTTTTAATCCTTTAAATTGTTTCATTACATCCTCTTGCGAAAAAGAATAGGCCAGTAGATTGTCTAAAATTTGACGTAACATAGCGACATCTTCTTCCATTTGTTCTTCTTCGCCTTGTTGCATGCTTTCTTGCATATCTTGACTCATTTGCTGCATTTTTTTTGCTGCACTTTTCTGTTTTGGCTTGGCTTTATCTTTTTGTTCTTTTTGTAGTTGCTCTTTAGCGTTTTTTAAATCTTCATTAATACTTTTCTCCTTTGGTGTTGTATTTGGTAAATCAACAGGGGTTTTTAGCTCTTTATTTTCTTTATCAAGTTCCTTTAATTCTTCTTGTATTTTTTCAAATTCCTTATTGATTTCTTCTTGCTTTTCGGAATTATTTTCTTTTTCGTTATCCGAAATTTTCTCTTGCTTTTCTGCTAATTTGTTTAATTTATTAGCTATTTGTTCTGCTTTCTTTTCTACATAATATTTCTTTGTAAGCTCAACCAATTGCTCTAAACTCTTCGATTGGTTTTTTGCGTTTTGTTTAAATTTTTCCATTTTTTCAAACAACTCTTCTTTGCTTATCTTATCATTCAATTCTTTAAGTTCGTCTAAAAGCTTTTTATTCTTTTCAAAATCTTTATCAACTTTTTCCAAACGATCTTTTAGCAAATCTTTAATTTCGTCTTTCTTATTGGTTTTTACTTTATCAAGATTATCTTTCATCTTTTTAGCAAACTCTTTCATCAATTCGTCTTGCTTTTTCTGACGTTGTAGAAAATCATTTACTTTTTGTTGCTCTTTAAACTCTAGTGATTCTTTTTCTTTGCCCATTTTTTGCAACTTCTCCATTTCATTTTGTTGCTTCTCTTGGGTTTTTAACGATTTCTCTAACGAATTGATATTATCGTTTTGTTGTTGCATTAATTCGTCTTCTTTCTCAGCATCTGTCGATTCACGATGAGAAAAAACTGCCGATTTGGAGCTTTTATAATTATGAGGTGCATCGTTATCAAAAATCTCAAAATAATATTCGTAGTTAACACCTTCTTCTATTGATAAATTACTTGGAAAAGCAAATACAAACTGGTCGTAAATTTCTTTCTTTACAGCAATTGTTCCGCGTTTGGTTTCGTTGGGTTTTTCTTTTGGATAATAAACAATTTGTAATTTTGACAATCCGTAATCATCCGAAACTTGTCCTAAAACATAATTCTTTGCGACTTTTAATGAATCGGGCGCATTGTTAACGGTAATAGAAGGAAATTGATCTTTTACTACCGAAATATTATAGTTTAACTTTTCGAAATTTATAACTTTAGCATTCGAAGTAACTATTTGATAATCGGTATTTTGATTTATATTTCTAGCTAACAAAAATTGATTTTCTTGTTTTGAAAATATAAACTTTGAATCAGCATCCAACCATTCTACTTTTTGGGTTGCAATAGTATTAATTCGCCAAGTTACACGAGTGCCTTCAGGAACAATAGCATTACCAGTTCCTTTTACTACTTCCTGCTTTTTAGCTAGATAATTTGGGAAATTTAATACCATTTCAAAGTTTACTATTGATGGAACAGTAACAACCGAAAGCTCATAATCGTTAGATAAAACATCATTTGCTTCTAAATGAAATGTTATATTTTCTTTTGGTTTTGGAATTACAAATTGGAATTCTCCGGCTTGATTACTTTCCATAAAATAACTTTCATTACCAATAAAAATAATAGCGTTTTCTGGAATTACTTTCCCGATTGTTTTTACTTTTAAAAGAAAATCTTGATTTTGTTCGGTTTGTAAGTTTTGATTCAATAATTGAAACTCAAAAGGCGCTGGCGGTAAGAATTGTTGTTTAAAATGAACAACTCTATTTAAACTCTGTGTTAACATATCTCTTTTCCCAGAAAAAAGAAAGAAAAGAAAAAACAAAAGAGGAATAACGGCTAACGGTAAATATTTTTTGTTTTTATTAAAGTTTATTGCATTCCCAAACGGAATTGGCTGCAACGAATTCGCTTTTTGATCAATGGACGCCAAAAGCAATTCTGACTTATTTATATCTTGAGACAACTGAAGAAAATTCGTCAACTTATCACCTACTTCATTAAAATGATTTCCAATAATTTTAGAAGCTTCATCATAATTTATCCCTTTTTGAAGTTTGAATAATTTAAATATAGGAAATAAAATAAATCGCAACAAAAGAAATAACTCAACTGCAATAAACACCAAGAAAAGAACCGTTCTTGCCGTTGGTTTCAACCAAAGAAAATATTCTATAAAAAGTGTAAATATAAAATACAACAATCCTAAACCAACAAAAAAAATGGTTCCACGTAGTAATTCATTAGTATAAAACTTCTTAATAAACTGTTCGAGTTTATTGTAAATGAGATTCGATTTTTCCAAAATTGAAATTCTTTTATTTATAACCGATAAAAGTAGTAAAATTTAGGCATTAGGCAATAGCCAAAAGTTTGTTAAGATTTTAAGTTGGTTTTTTGCTCGTCGGTAATAGCTTTTGCCTTTGAACTAATAGCTAAAATTGTATCTTTGCAAAAATTTACAACAATGTCGAAACCTGTTCGTGTGCGCTTTGCTCCTAGTCCAACCGGACCCTTACATATTGGTGGTGTGAGAACTGCTTTGTTTAATTACTTATTTGCCAAAAAGAATAATGGCGTTTTTTATTTACGTATTGAAGATACCGACCAAAATAGATTTGTGCCTGGTGCAGAAGAATATATCTTAGAAGCCTTGAATTGGTTAGGAATTGCTCCAAGTGAAACAATTGGGAAAAATGAAAAATTTGGACCTTATCGTCAAAGTGAACGAAAAGAGTTATATAAACAATACGTCGATCAATTAATCCATTCGGGATGGGCTTATTATGCTTTTGATACTGCTGAAGCTTTAGATTTACAAAGAAAACAACACGAAGAACAAGGGAATACATTTATATACAACTGGCACAATCGAGAAAAATTAGATACTTCTTTAGTGATTTCTGAAGAAGAAACTAAAAAAAGAATAACTTCTGGTGCTGCTTATGTTATACGATTTAAAACGCCTGTGAATGAAACTTTGTATTTGCATGATATTATTCGTGGTGATATTCAATTCGAAACCAATTTATTAGACGACAAAGTGTTGTTTAAAAGTGACGGAATGCCAACTTATCATTTAGCAAATATTGTAGATGATCATTTAATGGAAACCTCACACGTTATTCGTGGAGAAGAATGGTTGCCTTCAATGCCATTACATTGTTTATTGTACAATGCATTTGGCTGGGATGCTCCAGAATTTGCACATCTACCATTAATATTAAAACCTATTGGCAATGGTAAATTATCCAAACGTGATGGAGATAAAATGGGGTTTCCAGTATTTCCATTGGAATGGAAAAGCGAGGAAGGTATTTCTTCTGGTTATAGAGAAAAAGGTTATTTCCCGGAAGCAGTAATTAACTTTTTGGCCTTATTGGGCTGGAATGACGGAACCGAACAAGAGTTATTTTCATTAGAAGAATTAGTAGAAAAATTTGATTTGAGTCGAGTTCATAAAGCGGGAGCAAAATTTGATCCTGAAAAAAACAAATGGTTTAATCATCAATATTTACAGAAACAAAGCAATGAAAGTTTAGCGGGTTCATTTACATCATTATTAATAGAAAAGAATATTTCTGTTGAAAATGATAAACTAATTAAAATCGTGTCTTTAATTAAAGAACGTGCAAATTTTGTGTCAGATTTTTGGGAAATGTGTGATTACTTTTTTATTGCTCCTATTTTGTATGATGAAAAAGCTATTAAAAATTGGAATTCAGCTACTTCTGAACTAATGCAACAATTAATAAACGTTTTAACATCTATTGAAGATTTTACCTCTGTAAACATAGAAACTATTATAAAAGATTGGATGACCAAAAAAGAAATTGGAATGGGAAAAGTAATGCAACCCTTTCGACTGAGTTTGGTAGGTGCTTTAAAAGGACCCCATTTATTTGATATAGTTGAATTGATTGGAAAAGAAGAAACAATTTCTAGATTGAAGAGGGCTATTATAACTATTTAAATTGAAGTACGTTTAAAAGGAAGTAATATTATAAATTAAATAATAGTTGTAAGCTAATCGAACTCATATTCCCATTAAAATTATATTTCCCTGTACCTTCTTGACTATTTAAGTTTTTTAAAATATTAGTGAAACCGTATTGATAAAAAATAATTCCACGAATACGTTTGTTTCCGGCAGAAGCACCTATGTATGCATTTCCGTTTATTGTATTTACATCTTGAATTTGATCGGCGGTTAAATTTGTTCCTGATATTGTGTTTTTAGCTGATTTTGTGTCAGATTTTAATTCTCCGTTTATTTGTAAAACTGGTCCAAAATCAATAGAAACATGATTTTTTACCACATTATAACTTAATAACAATCTTATTTGAGCCCCAGATAAACTGAATTTAGAATTTGCTTTTTGATTAGATGCCGATATTGTTTCTATTTCAATGTTATTCTGAAAAAATTGCATTCCATAAATCATGCTCCAATTATTGTAGTAATTACCCCGAACCGATAAACCCCCATTCCATCCAATTCCTGGTTTTGAATTAAAATTAGAAGTTATTAAAGACGATTGTGAAATACCAATTGTTATACCGATTCTATTTCCATCTCTTTCCTCATATTGTGCGAAGGTAGAGAATGAAAAAAATACAATACTTATTACTAAAAAATTCGGCTTCATAATTAAGTTTTTTTTTATTTGTAACAAACATACATTTTTATCGTATAATAAGCGTATTAACCATTTAATTTTAATTCTGATGAGTGTATTTTTAATTTCTTTTTTGGTATTTGGCCTCTTCATTTTGTTTTCTTCGTTCTTTACAGTGAAACAACAAACCGCAATAATTATTGAACGTTTTGGAAAATTCTTAAGTATTCGGCAATCAGGTTTGCAACTCAAAATTCCATTAATAGATAGAATTGCCGGTCGTGTGAATTTAAAAATTCAACAATTAGACGTGATTATTGAAACCAAAACTAAAGACAATGTGTTTGTTAAACTAAAAGTTTCTGTGCAGTTTATGGTTGTAAAAGACACTGTTTATGATGCCTTTTACAAATTAGAATATCCTCATGATCAAATTACATCTTATGTATTTGACGTAGTTCGTGCAGAAGTCCCTAAATTAATTTTGGATGATGTTTTTGAAAGAAAGGATGATATCGCAATCGCTGTGAAAAGAGAATTAAATGAGGCTATGACAACTTATGGTTATACTATTATAAACACATTGGTTACAGATATTGATCCTGATATTCAAGTAAAAAATGCAATGAACAGAATAAATGCTGCAGATAGAGAAAAAACGGTTGCCGAATTTGAAGCAGAAGCTTCCAGAATTAGAATTGTTGCAAAAGCAAAGGCTGAAGCGGAAAGCAAGCGTTTACAAGGTCAAGGTATTGCTGACCAAAGAAGAGAAATTGCAAAAGGATTGGTCGAAAGTGTAGATGTCTTAAATAAAGTTGGGATTAATTCTCAAGAAGCTTCCGCATTAATTGTCGTGACACAACACTATGATACGTTACAAGCTATTGGTGCAGATACAAACTCAAATTTAATTTTATTACCAAACTCACCACAGGCCGGAAGCGATATGTTAAATAATATGGTTGCTAGTTTCACAGCTAGTAATTTAGTTGGTGAATCTATGAAGACTGGTATGAGAAAAGTAACGCCAAAAACTAAAAAAGGCCTACAAAATGATAATAACCAGGAAGATGATATTACAGAAACTGAGGTTTAATTATGTAATCACTAAATAAAAAAGAGGCTTAATCGCCTCTTTTTCTATTTATATACCAATTGATAGCAATAGGAATTGCTGTTTTTAAAATAGTACCATACATTCCTGATGAAAAATTAGAAACAGTTTCTAAAACTTTATTTATTTTCCTAAACGGAATTATACTTTCTTTGGTTCTATCAATACTCAATACAATCTTCTCATAATGAATTTCTTTTTCCAGTTTAAGAATTTCTAAATCCATTTCTATTTCTGCATATGATGAATATTTTTTATTTTCCATAATTAGTCGTTAAAAAATATTTCTGAGAATTTTTCTAATATAGGTCCTTCAATTATTTTATCCTTTACTAAAAACAAAAGTAACGCTACGGCTAAATAAATTAAAGCCACACTTAAAAAACCTAAAGTATAACTATCTAAAACATCTCCTATTGCAATCGCTCCAGCAATTGACAAGAAAAGTAACACTATCAGGAAACATAATGTAATAAGGAAAAACTTAACCATCAAAGTGGTAGACTTCATTGCAACTTTAAAACCCCAAAGTTTATAATAGGCCAAACTGGTTTCTATATATGCCTTTGTGCTTTCCTGAACAGCTTCAACGTTTTCTTTTATTTCTTCAAAAGCCATTACTTATGATTTTTTGCGTTTTGTTTTTTTAGTGCTGCTAATTTTTCTTCCAAAAAAACTATAGCTTCCTCTGTTTTGTAACTTGAGTTTGAAAGTAAATCATTAAGGGTGTCTTTTAACTCGTCTTTGGTTTTTGAAAATTGTTCTTTGGTTTCTGATTCTAAAAAATTCCATTTAGATTTAGCTTCATCTTTCAAATCGTCTAAACCATTTTTGATTTTTTCTCTAGTATTTGAACCTTTATCTGGAGCAAATAAAATTCCTAATCCAGCTCCAATTGCAGCTCCTGCAAGAAGCGCTAGAATGCTATTATTGTTTGAACTTGACATGATTTTCAATAATTTATATAGAATAAAGTTACGGAAAAATTTAATTTGAAAGGTGTTAAATACTAAACTTATTTTAAGAAGTTATAAAAGCTGTTAATAAAACAAAGTAGTATTTATTTTCTAAAATTATTAAAGTCCAGTAAAATCAATTTATGAAACCCGTTTTTAATAGTTAAATCAAATGATTTTTATAATAATTATAACAAAATATAATAATAATAATTATCAATTTTTGTAGGTGATTTTATCTAAAAAATCTATACTTTTTTATTCCTTACTTTCCACTTTTGCCCAAGTGTCTCTTAATCCAACTGTTTTATTAAAAACTAATTTTTTTGAAGAAGAATCTTTATCAACACAATAATAACCCAAACGTTGAAATTGAAACTGCTCTAAATTTTTAGCTGATTGTAAACTTGGCTCAACATAACCGGTAATAACTTCCAAAGAATTTTGGTTGATGTATTCTTTAAAATCTACTTCTTTATCTCCATCTGGATTTTCATGAGTAAACAATCTATCATACAAACGAACTTCAGTAGAAATCGCATGTTTTATCGAAACCCAATGTATCGTTCCTTTTACTTTACGTTGACTTGCTTCAGAACCGCTTCCACTTCTAGAGTCTTCATCATAAGTGCAATGAATTTCGATGATATTTCCTTCTGCATCTTTTACAATACTTTCGCCTTTGATAATATATGCGTTTTTTAATCGTACTTCTGTTCCTAAGGTTAAACGGAAAAACTTCTTATTCGCTTCTTCTTGAAAATCTTCTCTTTCTATATATAATTCTTTTGAAAAAGGAACTTTTCTATAACCTAAGCTTTCGTCTTCTTGACTATTCTCGGCATCTAAAATTTCTTCATTTCCTTCAGGATAATTGGTAATAATAAGCTTAACTGGATTTAAAACTGCCATTACTCTTGGTGCTGTTTTATTTAAAACTTCTCTAACACAAAATTCTAATAATGAAACATCGATCAAGTTAGATCGTTTTGCAATTCCAATAATATTGGCAAAATTCCTAATTGCCATTGGTGGATAACCTCGACGACGCATTCCAGAAATAGTACTCATTCTTGGATCATCCCAACCAGTAACATATTTTTCTTCTACTAATTGAAGTAACTTTCTCTTTGAGACAACTGTATGGGAAAGATTTCTTCTGGCAAACTCTCTTTGTTTTGGTCGAACTTTACTATCATCGTATACTTGGTCTAAAAACCAATCA
Organism: Bifidobacterium breve; assembly: GCA_943323545.2. Lineage (GTDB taxonomy): Bacteria > Bacteroidota > Bacteroidia > Flavobacteriales > Flavobacteriaceae > Flavobacterium. The sequence goes on from CALPIE020000004.1 coordinate 45,298, forward strand.
TATAATTCACGGTGAGGCAAAAACTCAAGTGTGCAAAACGAATGGGATATTTGTTCTAAATAATCGCTTTCTCCATGCGCCCAATCATACATTGGATAAATACACCAATCATTTCCTGTTCTGTGATGATGAGCATGTAAAATTCTATACATTATAGGATCGCGCATTAACATATTTTTCGCATTCATGCTTATTTTTGCACGAAGAATATGTGTGCCGTTAGGAAACTCTCCATTTTTCATCCGTTCAAATAAATCTAAATTTTCTTCAACCGAACGATTTCTATATGGTGAATCGGTACCTGGAGTAGTTGGCGTTCCTTTTTGAATAGCCATCTCTTCAGAAGATTGGCTATCTACATAAGCTTTTCCGTTTTTAATAAAAATAACTGCCCAATCATATAATTGTTGAAAATAATCTGAAGCATAACATTCATGTGACCACTTAAATCCCAACCATTCAATGTCTTTTTTTATAGCGTCTACATATTCCTGCTCTTCTTTGGTTGGATTGGTATCATCAAAACGTAAATTAACTGGTGCTTTATAATCCAATCCTAAACCAAAATTCAAACAAATGGCACTTGCATGTCCAATATGTAAATATCCGTTTGGTTCTGGGGGAAAACGAAAACGTAATTTTGTTGGAGACAAACCGTTTTTTAAATCTTCCTCTATAATTTGTTCGATAAAATTTAAAGACTTCTCTTCTGTAGACATATTATTTTTGTAATTTTAGCAAAGATAAAAATTTAGATGATAGATTTTAGATTATAGGAAATAGATACGTTATTATTTAAACTATTCAAACTGAACACTGAATACTAAACACTGACCACTAAATATATGGGAACAATAAAACTACAAAATATCCGCACTTATTCTTTTCACGGTTGCTTAGAAGAAGAAGGGAAAATTGGATCAGATTACCGTGTCGATCTTGAAATTAAAACCGATTTAAGAAAATCTTCACAAACTGATAAGTTGGAAGACACAGTTGATTATGTATTATTAAATACAATTGTAGAAGTAGAAATGGCCATTCGTTCGAAACTGTTAGAGCATGTTGCTAATAGAATTATCACAAGAATCTTCAAAGAAATTCCTTCTGTTTCCCGAATTGTATTGGCTGTTTCTAAATTAAATCCGCCAATTGGTGGTGATGTAGAAGCGGTTACAATTGAAATGGAAGAATATCGAAATTAAAAAATTTTACAAATTAAAGATCACGAATTACAAATTTTAAAAATTGTTAATTATCAATTGTTAATTATCAATTGTTTTATATATTTGCAATCCAATCAACAATTGGCGTCGTGGCCGAGCGGCTAGGCTGGGCTCTGCAAAAGCTCCTACTCCGGTTCGAATCCGGACGATGCCTCTAAAACCTTCAAGGAAACTTGGAGGTTTTTTTATGGATAATTTTTAGAAAAAATTTATTAAAGTAATGTTCGAATCCGGACGATGCCTCTAAAACCTTCAAGCAAACTTGGAGGTTTTTTTATGGATAATTTTTAGAAAAAATTTATTAAAGTAATGTTCGAATCCGGACGATGCCTCTAAAACCTTCAAGCAAACTTGGAGGTTTTTTTTATAGATAATTTTTAGAAAAAATTTATTAAAGTAATGTTCGAATCCGGACGATGCCTCTAAAACCTTCAAGGACAAGAGCGTAGCGAACTGGCGAAGCAAACTTGGAGGTTTTTTTATGTATAATTTTTAAGAAAAATTAATTAAAGTTATGTTCGAATCCAGAAGACGCCTCTAAAACCTTCAAGGGCAAGAGCGTAGCGAAATGGCGAAGCAAACTTGGAGGTTTTTTATGTATAATTTTTAGGAAAAATTAATTAAAGTTATGTTCGAATCCAGACGATGCCTCTAAAACCTTCAAGGGCAAGAGCGTAGCGAACTGGCGAAGCAAACTTGGAGGTTTTTTTATGGTTGTCATTCTGACGAAGGAAGAATCTAAAAAATTAATTAAAGTAATGTTGAATCCGGACTAAGCTTTGAAAATAAACTTCTCTTTCTTTTGTCATTCCGAGGAACGAGGAATCTCATCAAGTGATTCAGATTATGTGATTCCTTGTTCCTCAGAATTACAAGACTATAGAAAATACTAATTCTTTTTCTCTAACTTTTCAAAAGCGGTATTTACAATTTGCTTTTCTTTTGGAAACAACCCTTGTGTCAACAAAAAGACTCCAGATAAAATAAGAACTACACTGATGGTTTTTTTAATTAAAATAATGTTTTTAGGATTCAGCTTATTTCTTAATTGTTTTGCTAATAGTATTTTAAAAACATCGGTAACTAAATATGAAAGTATTAAAGTCGTAAAAAAAGTAATCATTCGAGTAGCTTTTAACTCGAGTTGGGGACCAACAGTTATTAATACAGCCAACCAAAATCCCAATACACCAATATTGATAAAGTTTAAGAAGAAACCTTTAATAAATAAACTAAGATAATTATTTTTTGCAAGTTCTATTGGATCTTCTGGGTCAATATTTTTGGATGCTTTCTTATTTTGAACAAAAGTAATAATACCATAAGTAAGCATTATTAATCCACCAAATATAAATAAAGCAGGTTCGTCTTTTAAACTTTGTATCAAACGATAACTACTAAAATAAGCAATAATAATAAAAACGATATCAGCAAATACAACTCCAAAATCGAGCATCATTGCGGCTCTAAATCCTTTTACTACACTGGTTTCTAGTAAAACAAAAAAGACGGGGCCAATCATAAAACTGAGAAAAAACCCAAGTGGAATCGCTGTAATAATGTCGTTGAACATAAATAGTTTTTAATCCAAATTTATTCTGCAATTTAAAATTTTATATTTAAAAATTAAAATAAATCTACTTTACTTGTTCTATACTTCCTCCAGCAATTATTTTTTTATTGATTTTTTTAGGTTTTCCAAAAATGGTAATTACACCTCCTGCGCGCACTTTTGCGTCAACAAAATCGCTTGCGTTTATGTCTGCATCACCACCCGCATTTACAGTTACGTTTGTTTGCTTTGTAACAAGTTTACTTCCATAAAATAAAGCACCAGAATTTAATAAAATATCTTGATTAGTTGCTTTTCCATCAATTGTGATTGTCGATCCGGCTAAACCTTTTACTGTAAGATTGTTAGTATCAACTTTTATAGCTATTTCAGAACCTTCTTTAGCAATGACATCAAAATTTGATGTTTTAAATATAGATTCACTTGAAATTCGCGATCCTTCATTTGCTTCTATTGCTGTAATATCTTTATAATAAACAGTTGCCGAAATGTTATCGCCTTTTAATAATTTTGATAATGGTAATCTTATTTTAAGTTCTCCATTATTATTTACTATTTCAACTTCTTCTGCATAATTACCAATTAATAAAACTTTGTTTTTGGTAGATTTTATTAATAAAACTTCGATTTTATCAAAAGATGTTACTTTGTTAAAATCGCCTGTTTGCTTACTTATTTTTTCTTCTTGGGAATACGAAATCAGATTTAATATTAAACTTATTAATACTATAATATTTTTCATATTATTCGTTTTTTCTGATAAAATGGAAATCCAATTGCTTTTTTACCAAATCGGCATTTTTTACTTTAACGTAAACTTCATCTCCTAATTGTAGTAAACTTTTTGAAATTTCTCCTACTAAAGCGTATTGTTTGTCATCAAAAGTGTAATAATCATCTTTTATTTCTCTAATTCTACACATTCCTTCGCATTTATTTTCGATTATTTCTACATAAATTCCCCATTCAGTAACACCAGAAATCACACCTAAAAACTCTTGATCTTTGTGATCTTGCATGTATTTTACTTGCATGTATTTCACCGAATCTCTTTCTGCTTGGGCTGCTAAATATTCCATTTCACTAGAATGTACACACTTTTCTTCATACAATTCTTCACTAACACTTTTCCCTCCATCCAAATAAAATTGCAATAATCGGTGTGCCATAACATCTGGATAACGTCTTATTGGAGAAGTAAAATGACTGTAATAATCAAATGCTAATCCGTAATGACCAATATTATCAGTCGAATATTTAGCTTTACTCATCGTTCGAATTGCCAACGTATCAATTAAATTTTGTTCTTTTTTTCCGTTAACATCTTCTAATAATTGATTTAATGATTTTGAAATATCTTGTTTGTTGTTTAAATTGATTTTGTAACCAAATTTAGATATCAATGCTTGCATCGCAAATAACTTGTCTTCATTAGGTTCATCGTGAATTCTGTAAATAAAAGTTTTCTTTTGTTTTCCTATAAATTCTGCTACTTTACGATTGGCTAATAACATGAATTCTTCTATTAAATGATTGGCATCTTTTGAAGTTTTAAAATACACACCAACAGGCTCAAATTCTTCATTTAAATTAAATTTAACTTCGACTTTATCAAAAGAAATTGCACCGTTTGCCATTCTTTTTCTTCTGAGTATTTTGGCTAATTCATCTTGTTTTAATGTTGCAAAAACAATTTCATCTGACACTTGGTATTCCTTTCCGGTTAATGATGTTTCGGTAGGAATCACATTCGATTTACTTTCGATAATCTGTTGTGCTTCTTCATATGAAAAACGCTGATCCGAATAAATTACTGTTCTTCCAAACCATTGATTTACTACCTCTGCTTTTGGTGTTACTTCAAAAATAGCTGAAAACGTATATTTTTCTTCATTCGGACGAAGCGAACAAGCAAAGTTTGATAACACTTCAGGTAACATCGGAACGACTCTATCAACTAAATAAACCGAAGTTGCTCTGTTAAAAGCTTCATCATCTAAAATAGTGCCTTCTAATAAATAATGAGAAACATCGGCTATGTGGACACCAATTTCGTAGTTCCCATTTTCTAAAACTTGAAAAGATAAAGCATCATCAAAATCTTTTGCATCTTTTGGATCGATAGTAAACGTGAGTATTTTTCGCATGTCACGACGCTTTTTTATTTCGTCTGGAGTGATTGTAGTATCTATTTTATTTGCATATGCTTCAACTTCGATTGGAAAATCGTAAGGCAAACCATATTCAGCTAAAATTGCATGAATTTCGGTATTGTGCTCTCCTGGTTTTCCAAGAACTTTAATTACAGATCCAAAAGGAGAATCAGCTTTTTGTGGCCAATCTTCCATTTTTACTAAAACAACATCACCATGTTCGGCTTCTCCTAATTTATTTTTCGGAATAAAAATATCGGTGTACATTTTAGCATTTGTTGTAGTTACAAATCCGAAATTCTTCTGAATTGAAATCACACCTACAAATTCTTCTTTAGCTCTTTCTAATATTTCTAAAACTTCAGCTTCTGGTTTTCGGGAACTTCGTCTATCATAAACATAAGCTTTTACAGTATCACCATCTAAAGCGTGATTTAAATTTGTAAATGGAACAAAAACATCATTATCTAATTCATCACAAACAAAATAACCTGTTTTTCTAATTGTCATGTCAATTTTTCCCTCGTAGTATTTTTGACTTGTTGCTTTTACTAAATACTTTCCAGGTTCAGATTCTATAATTAGTTTTTGTGCTGCTAAAATTTTTAAATCTTTTATAATTTCATTCCTACTTTTAGTATCATCCAACTCTAAAATAGCGGCTATTTGCTTATAATTAAATGGCTTATTTTGATTTTTTGATAGTATTTTAAAAATTTTTTCAGAAAAGGTTTTGGTACTTTTTCCAAACTTTTTATGGTGCTTACTCATTGTTAATATCTATTAATGTTGAAAATTACAAAGAAGAATTTAGATAATATATAATATACAATAGATTTATTTAAAAAATAACTATTAATTATCTTTATAAAATTGGAAATAAATTATTTTATATGGTTTTAAAATTGTTTTTAATTAAATTACATTAAAATAAAATTCATAAAATACTAAAACTTTTTAACATCTATTAAAAATATTAAAAATAAAATTTAAAATTAAATTAATTTATAATGGTTATTATAGTGTGTTAATTTGTATAATAACTTTTATTATAAAAAAGTAATTTACGATTTAGTTTATTTTATATAAATTTATTAACATGGTTATAAAAAATTAAATCACTCATTTTGAAGTCTTTTTTTAATTTAATTAACATATGTTTACAACTAAAAAATTAAATAATTTGTAGATAACTTATTCTTTAAAAACTGTTAAAAAAAATA
>CALPIE020000005.1 GCA_943323545.2 Bifidobacterium breve
TAATTTTAGTCGCTTTTTTTATATATGGGAAGTAAAGATTTAAAATTTTGAAAAAAGCAATTGTAATTGTTTAACACTAATTCCACAAATTTCTTGCAGTTCTTCAACAGTCCCTTGTTCAATAAAATGATCGGGAATTCCGATTGTTTTTATCGGATTTGAATATTGATTTTGAGACGCGAATTCAATTATCCCACTCCCAAAACCACCTTTAATTGCATTATCTTCAATGGTAATTATCGCTTCAAAAACTGAAAAGATTTCGTGCAAAAGTTGTTCGTCTAATGGTTTTACAAACCCAAAATCGTAATGTGCAATTGCATCAGTATTTGAAATTTTATCTAAAGCCAAAGTCACATTATTTCCAATATACCCTGTCGACAAAACCGCTGTTGTTTTGCCTTCTTTTAATTCATGAGCTTTTCCGATTGCTATTTTTTGAAAAGGTTTTTGCCAATTAATAGTATTGCCTCTTCCTCTCGGATAGCGAATTGCTATAGGATGATTCAATCCCAAAGAAGCAGTATATAATATATTTCGCAAAGCAATCTCATCTTTTGGCGCATATACAATCATATTCGGAATGCATCGTAAATAAGCCAAATCGAAAACACCATGATGAGTAGCGCCATCTTCACCAACTAATCCTGCTCTGTCTAAACAAAAAATAACAGGTAAGTTTTGTAAGGCTACATCGTGAATTACTTGGTCGTAAGCGCGTTGTAAAAAAGTAGAATAGATATTACAAAAAACTACCATTCCTTGAGTTGCCATTCCGGCAGAAAGTGTCACTGCATGTTGCTCGGCAATTCCCACATCAAAAGCTCTGTCTGGAAACACCTCCATCATAAACTTTAAGGAACTTCCCGAAGGCATTGCAGGCGTAATTCCAATTATTTTCTGATTCGTTCTAGCCAATTCAACCAAAGTCAACCCAAATACATCTTGAAATTTTGGAGGTAAATTTTCTTCAGACTTAAATGTAATTTCTCCTGTATTTTTATCAAATTTTCCAGGGGCATGGTATTTTACTTGGTCCTCTTCTGCTTGTTGCAATCCTTTTCCTTTAGTGGTAATTATATGTAGGAATTTCGGACCTTTTACTTTTTGTAATCGTTTCAATTCGGTAATTAAAGCATTGATATCATGACCGTCTATTGGTCCGGAATAATCAAAATTTAACGACTTAATCATGTTGTTTTCTTTTGGATTTTTTCCTTCTTTAACCGATGTAAAATAGTTTTTTAAAGCACCAACACTTGGGTCAATTCCGATGGCATTATCGTTTAAAATCACCAATAAATTCACATCAGTAACGCCAGCATGATTTAGACCTTCAAATGCCATTCCACTGGCTATTGAAGCATCTCCAATTATTGCAACATGGTTTTTGTTTTCGCCTTTTAATTGGGAAGCAATTGCCATTCCTAAAGCAGCCGAGATTGATGTTGAAGAATGACCAACCCCAAAAGTATCGTAAACACTTTCGCTTCGTTTAGGAAATCCAGAAATACCACCTAATTGTCTATTAGTATTAAATTTATTTTTCCTTTCAGTTAGAATTTTGTGTCCATACGCCTGGTGCCCTACATCCCAAACCAATAAATCTTCGGGTGTATTAAAAACATAATGCAACGCAATGGTCAATTCAACAACGCCAAGACTTGCTCCAAGATGACCTTCTTTTACCGAAACAATATCAATAATAAAATCACGCAACTCCTTTGCTAATTGAGGTAATTGAGATGTGTCCAATTTTCGTAAATCGGATGGGTTATTTATTTCTGATAATATAGTTTTCAATAAGTTCAATTTTAAACACAAAATTACTATTTATAAACATATAAAAAGACATAAAAGTCTGGGTATGATAATAAAAATATTAAATCATTTAATCAATAATATTTAGTAAATTCGAATAAAAATTATTCATTATGAAAAACTTTCTTTTAATTATAACACTATTTATTTCACAAGGTGCTATATCACAAGTCAATCAAGACTTCATGAACAACCAATTAATTATCAAAATTAATTCAGAACATTATAGAGATAATAAGATAGATTTAACAAACAAAATTTTAGGCATTTCGGAATTAGATAACTTAAATATTTTAATGAATGTTTCTAAAATTGAAGCAATTGGACAACATACTAAAACACATACTTTTTTAATTGTTTTTAATTCATCGGTTAACGTTCTAGAGTTGCTTCAACAATACAGAAATACAAATGTTTTGGATTTTGCTGAACCCGATTATATTGCTCATGCTGCTGGGGTAAAAGGAATTGATATTCTTGCAACAACTCCAAACGATTCCTTTTATAGTAGCAGGCAATGGGGTTTATTTAACAATGGTACTTTTACTGTTTCTGGAATGTCATATACTTCAACAAATGATGCTGATGTTGATATGGAATTAGCATGGGATATTCAAACTGGGAGCCCAAACTTAATTATTGCCGTCCCAGATACCGGAATTAATTTAACACATAATGATATTGCAGCAAGAATTTGGAATAAATCTTCTATAGAACCAGTTGATGGAATTGACAATGATAACAATGGTTTGATTGATGATTTTCAAGGTTGGGATTATGTAAACTCAGATAATAATCCGTCAGATGATTATGGTCACGGAACTAATTGTGCTGGAATTATTGGTGCAATTTCGAATAACAATGCTGGTTATGCAGGGGTAAATTGGAACAGCAAAATTATGGCTTTAAAAGTTTTAAATAATAATAATTCTGGAACCTATTCGGCAATGAGCAATTCTATTTACTATGCTGCAGATAATGGCGCAAAAATAATTAGCATGTCTATTGGAGGGGCATCTCCAAGTGCTGCTGTTTCAGATGCATTGATTTATGCAAATAATCTAAGCGTTACTTTTGTAGCTTGTACAATGAATTTCAATAATAACACGACTTATTATCCAGCCGGTTATGCAGCCACAATGCCAAATGTTATTGCAGTGGGATCTACAAATTCAAATGACCGAAGAACTGCTCCATTTTTTTGGAGTGCTACTTCGGGTAGTAATTATGGAAATCATATTACTGTAGTAGCACCAGGGAATTATATATGGGGATTAGATTATTTAAGTAATGCAGGTTACAATACGTATTGGGGAGGAACATCTCAGGCAACACCATTAGTTGCAGGTTTGGCTTCTTTAATGAAATCTCAAAATGCCAGTTTAACGCCAACTCAAATAAAAACAATTATTCAAAATACTGCCCAAGATCAAGTAGGATTGGCTTCAGAAGATACTGTAGGTTGGGATCAATACATGGGTTGGGGTCGTGTAAACGCTTTTGCTGCTTTGCAACAAGTTTTGAGCATTAATAATTTTGAAACCCCTAATCTTGATATAAAAATCATTAATCCTATTAAGGAAAATAAATTAATCCTACATTTAATAAATGGTATAGAAAATAAGTATACAATAACAGTTTATACTTACGATGGTAAATTATTAAAATCGTTTGAATCTAAATTACAACAAGGAACAAACACTGTTCTATTTGATTTTGCTGCTGGAAATTATATATTAGAAATTAAGGGAGAAGAATTTTCTAAAATTTATAAAGTAGTTAAAAGATAAGCGACTATTTTTGCTTTATGGAAAATCCTTTCACCGACGAGTATTTCATGAAGAAAGCCTTACAAGAGGCCGAAATGGCTTTTGAAAAAGGGGAAGTTCCAGTTGGCGCTGTCATAGTTATAGATAATAAAATCATTGCCCGAAGTCATAATCTTACCGAATTACTCAATGATGTTACCGCACACGCCGAAATGCAATCGATTACGGCTGCAGCTAATTTTCTTGGCGGGAAATACTTAAAAGACTGCACTTTATATGTCACTCTAGAACCCTGTCAAATGTGTGCTGGAGCATTGTATTGGAGTCAAATTTCGAAAATCGTTTTTGGTGCTCGTGATGAACAACGCGGCTTTATGACTTTAGGAATACAATTACATCCGAAAACAAAAGTGACTCATGGCGTATTAGCTGAAGAAGGTTCTGATTTGATGAAGCGTTTTTTTGAAACTAAAAGAAAATAATTTTAACTTAAAGTACAATAAAACAATAGTTTAAATGTTTTTATAATCATTAGGTAATAAATATTAAAAATGAAAGACAACAAAATTTTATCGTCGATAATTATTGGAATGGCAATAATCATCACTGCTTTTATTTTAGGAAAAGCATTTAAAAACAGAAATGAAAATCTCGATTCTATTTCGGTAATTGGGTTAGGCACAAAAGATTTTGTTTCGGATGAAATACTTTGGTCTGGAAGTTTTACAACCAATAGTACCGATATTAAAGAAGCGTACAACAAAATAATTTCCGACCAAAAAATAGTGACCAATTTTTTTATTGGCAAAGGATTTAAAAACAACGAGTTCAGTTTTGGAGCTGTAAACTTTCAAAAGAAATTTAAAGAAATTCGAAAAGAAAATCCAGAAAATACTTATCAAACACAATACGAACAAGTTTTTGTAGGTTACGAGGCAACACAAACCATCTCGTTTTCTGCCAAGAAAAATCCCGATATGATGAAACGAATCGAAGCAGTTTCTAGTAAAACATCCGAATTGATAAACTCCGGAATTGAACTTTCCTCCAACTCTATTCAATATACTTATTCTGATTTACCAAGTTTGAAACAAAGTTTGATTGAAAAAGCAACCAAGGATGCTAGTGAACGTGCTAATAAAATTGTAAATACAGCCGATGGTAGTTTAGGTAAATTAAAAACAGCGAGTATGGGCGTTTTTCAAATTACTGGTCAGGGATCTACAGAAGACGACAGTTATGGGGGTATAAACGATACTTACAGTAAAAATAAAACGGCAAGAATTACCGTTCGATTGGAGTACGAATTAGAATAGATCTTTAAAAGATTTTATGAATTAATAATAAAAAAAAAGCACTATTGTAAGTGCTTTTTTTAATATATAGAAATATAATTACTTATTCATGTGTGTCATTTCATACACAAAAGTATCCAAATCTACATTCATCATTATCAGTGAAAATGCTTTATCTACAATGTAGCTTACATTACCTGGGGTGAAACCTAATGCCAAACAAAATTTAGTTAGTATGTCTTTTTGTTTTGGTCCAAGGATGTGATCGGCATATACCATTCTTGATAAATCGTACAATCGTTCTAATCTTTGAACGTGCAAGTAAGGAGGATTGATAGGATATTTTTTTGGGTTTTCAAGAATTTCTTCATATTCTGAAGGTGTAATTTCTAAGCGTACAGCTAATTTATCTAAAAAATCTTTTTCTTCTTTGCTCATCGCTCCATCAGCAATAGCAACACGAACAATAGCCGAAAAATGACCTTTATTTCTACTCTTAAATTCGCTATCAAATAAATCTGAAAATGACATAATTATAATGTTTTATTATGCAAATATAATTCTATTTCTTCATAAAAGGAAAATGTTTTTCATCGATTTTATTATATTATTTTTATTCAAATTCAAAATATATTGTAAGTTTACCAATACAAATAGAAATAAAACTCACTTATCATGTCTGATTTTTGGATTTTCTTTAAAGTTGGTCTTTATCATGTTTTGGATATTTATGGTTATGATCATATATTGTTTTTAATTGCTTTAACAGTTCCATATATAGCAAAAGATTGGAAACGTATCCTAATTCTTGTTTCCTTGTTTACATTGGGACATACTTTGGCATTATTTCTTTCGGTTTTTAATGTGATAACTGTAAAATCGAGTTGGGTCGAATTGTTAATTCCAATTACTATATTAATTGCTGCATCTTACAATCTTTTTTCAGCTGGAAAAGGATCCAAACAAAATGGTATTACTTTTATCGGTGCAGTGACTGTTTTTTTTGGTATCATTCACGGACTTGGCTTTTCAAATTATTTTAAAAACCTACTACCTGGAAAAGCAACCGATAAACTGGCACCGCTTTTAGAATTTGCCCTCGGAATAGAAGCAGCACAAATTATAATTGTTATCATGGTGCTTTTGCTTTCATTTGTAATGCTCACTTTATGTCGCTTTAATAAACGCGATTTTATACTAATTATGTCAGCGTTTGTTATTGGGGTAGTAGTTCCATTAATTATCAATAATCCCATTTGGATTAAATAAAGTTGATTGCAAGCGTATCAGTTGTTATATTTGCTTCCATAAAAATTAAAGACTAATTATTTGAATAAAGTACAGTATTTCTAAATAAATTATTTAAATAAGAAAATATAACCCTGTGCCTTTGCGCCTTAGAGGCAAAAAAACATGAAAGAAAAAAAACAACTTAAATACGATAAAGCATACCTTAGAATAGCATCAGAATGGAGTAAACTTTCCTACTGTAAACGCAAGCAAGTTGGAGCTATCATCGTAAGAGATAGAATGATTATCTCCGATGGTTACAACGGTACGCCTTCTGGATTTGAAAATTGCTGCGAAGATGAAGAAGGATTAACACAATGGTATGTTTTGCATGCCGAAGCCAATGCAATTTTAAAAGTAGCTCGCTCTACACAAACTTGTGAAAATGCAACTTTATACATAACTCTTTCTCCATGTAAAGAATGTAGTAAATTGATACACCAATCGGGAATTAATCGTGTGGTTTATAAAAACGGATATCATGACACATCTGGAATAGATTTCTTGCTAAAAGCTGGAGTTGTAGTCGACCAAATTGAAGAGTTAGACTAAAAATTAAAAAAGTGCGTTTTATAAATGTAACTTCATATAAGTATACTTCAAAGAACTTATATAAAAAATAAAATAAAAAATTGTTCAGCGAGTAAAGATCCTGAATCAAGTTCAGCATAAATGAAAATAAATAAAATCTATTTGCCGTTTCTTTTTTTTACTTGCATAGCAATTGGCGTGTTAATTGGGGGAATGGTAAATTATCCAATCGAAAATACATCATTTGTAAAAAATAATTACAAGGTAAAACTCAATCGATTGTTAGATTTTATCGATAATGAATATGTTGATGATGTAAAAACCGACTCAATTGTAGATTTAACCGTGACTTCTATATTGTCCAAGCTCGACCCACATTCGGTGTACTTAGCTAGAAACGAACAAAAAAACGAATCCGAAATTATGCGAGGTGATTTCGTGGGAATTGGAGTGAATTTTTATATGTATAAAGATTCTGTAGCTGTAATTAAACCAATAGAAAATGGACCCGCAGCAAAAGCCGGAATTCTTCCAGGGGATCGCATTCTATATGCTAATAATTTTAAACTTTTTGGCAAGAAAATCCCAAACGATACTTTATATACTAAACTCAGAGGAGAAGAAGGTTCTAAAGTCACTCTTACCATCTACAGAAAATCAGTGAATAAAAAAATAAAAATTGAATTACTTCGAGAAGTTGTACCAATAAAAAGTGTCGATACACATGTAATGCTTAACAAAAGTGTTGGCTATATTAAAATCAATCGTTTTGCAGAAACTACAGCCAATGAATTCCATACAGCATTACTAGATTTAAAAAGAAAAGGAATCCAAGAATTGGTTGTCGATTTACGTGAGAATGGGGGTGGTTTTCTAGAGAAAGCTGTTGAAGTAGCAGACGAACTATTAAAAGAAAAAGAACTTATTGTATTTACTAAAAATAAAAAAGGAAATATTGATAAAACCTACGCAACAAAAGGAGGTTTATTCGAAACAGGGAAAGTTTATATTTTAATAGACGAAAATTCAGCTTCGGCAAGTGAAATCTTAGCAGGAGCGATACAAGATAACGATAGAGGAATGGTCGTTGGCAGACGATCTTTCGGTAAAGGATTAGTACAAAGAGAAATGGATTTTGATGACGGTTCTGCAGTTCGTTTAACTATTGCACGTTATTACACGCCAAGTGGTCGTTCTATTCAAAAGCCATACAAAAAAGGAGAAAACTCAAAATATTTCAATGAATTTGAAACCCGTTTTGAAAGTGGCGAACTCTACGAAAAAGACAAAATAAAAATTGCCGATTCATTAAAATTTAAAACTAAAACCGGACGAATAGTTTATGGCGGCGGAGGCATTGTACCCGATGTATTTATTCCACTTGAAGTTAACCATGGAGAAGAAAGTTTAGATTATATATTAAAATCCGGAATCGTAGGTCATTTTGTTTTTGAAGAACTAGACAAAGACAGAAAGGAATTTAAAGGTTTATCTTTAGATTCGATAATTACTAAAGTTCTCACAAACGATTTGTACGTTAAAAAATTCAAAATCTATTTGTTAGCTGCTGGTTTAGAAATCAATTTAGATAGAAGCAAAACTATTGTTAATCGTTATATAGCAGCTGAATTCGCCCGTCAACTTTTAGGAGAAAACTTGTATTATCAAATTGTATTGAAGGAAGATAAGATGTTAAAAGCGATTTTGAAGTAAGAAGTTTATTGCTTTTTAACAGCATCATGACTCTGACTCGAAATGCCATTGTTCCATAAAGTTAAAATGTCGGTAGCAACTGCAGCGCCACTTCCTGCGGCAATGGTTAATTGACTTCTCCAACCAGCAAGAGTTCCCACAACATATATTCCGTCAGCCACTTTATGATCTTCATTTTTTAACTGAATACGTTGTTTTTCAATTATTGATTTTTTATGGGGAATAACATATTCCATTAGTCCTTCAATGGCAAATGTATTTGAATAACCAATGGCAACGACAATCTTTTTAGTTTGATAAGAGTTTTTTTGGGTAATTACAGTAAAATTAGGAAATTCACCATCCACTTTAAGAACTTTCTCAGCTTTAATTTGTTCAACATGAGGATATAGATTATCCAATTGTTGTAAACTTTCCACTAATAAATCAGATCCTAATTTTCCTTGAGGGATTCCGTATGCATTATTAAACAAAGCTTCTTGAAGAGAGGATGTTTTTTGGTGGACTAAAATCCCGATTTTTTTATCATGAACAAAAGGTTTGTTTTTTGCTGAACCCAATACTAACGCACAAGAAACACCAGAAACTCCACCACCAATAATTAAAACATCAAACATTAATTATTGGTTTTTAAGTTTTTCTTCTATTTTTTTTGACATCTTAAATATAAGAAGAATAAAAAGAGCACAAAAAGCAGCAACAATTCCAATTAGAGCCACCATACTCTCTCCTTCAAAGGGTTTGTCAAAATTCAATAAAGTAATATTGAATATGATTAATGAAGTAGCAACAAGCAATAATAAATTGGTAAAAATTTTCATTAGATAAAATTAAACGACAAAAGTAATAAATTACAATTTATACAAATAAATCTTTAACATTAGTTGTAAATAATTTAACAGCAATCGCTAATAGAATTACACCAAAAACTTTCCGAATAATATTTATCCCATTTTTACTCAACATCTTCTCGATTTTAGTCGACGATTTTAAAACACCATACACTAAAACAATATTTATCAAAATAGCAATAATAATGTTAATAGAATAAAATTCGGCTCGAAGTGAAAGTAAAGTTGTCATTGTTCCAGCACCAGCAACTAATGGGAAAGCAATAGGAACTATAGAAGCTGAAGTTGCTTCCTCATCTCGGTACAATCGAATACCTAAAATCATTTCAAGCGCTAAAAAGAACAAAACAAAAGAGCCTGCAACCGCAAATGAATTGACATCTATCCCAATAAGTTTTAATATTTCTTCTCCTACAAATAAAAAAGCAATCATGATTCCGGCAGAAACCAAAGCAGCTTTCCCCGATTGAATATGACCAAACTTCGTCCGTAAATCGATAATAATCGGAATACTTCCGATGATATCAATTACTGCAAAAAGTACCATAGTAGCAGTTGCTATTTCTCTATAATTGATTTCCATAACCTAAATTTTTCACAAAAATACAGCATTCCAGTATAATAGTATCCAAAACCTGATTTTTCATTTGTATTTTTGCGGCATTATAAATTCTAATATCGCAAATTCTAAATCCTAAATCCATTCATGTTTCAACTAGGAAAAACCATAGTTTCAGAAGATATATTACAAAAAGATTTTGTTTGCAATCTTTCAGCTTGTCATGGTGCCTGTTGCGTTGATGGCGATGCAGGTGCTCCGTTAAGTGAAGAAGAAACTAAAATTTTAGAGGAAATTTATCCAAAAATTAAACCGTTTCTTCGCAAAGAAGGCATCGAGGTTATCGAAAGAAATGGAACTTGGGTTGTTGGAACCGAACAGGATTTAGAAACCCCATTGATCGACAATAAAGATTGCGCTTACGTAATTTTTGACGGAAAAACGGCATTGTGTGGCATAGAACAAGCATACAATCAGGGAATTATAAACTGGAAAAAACCCGTTTCTTGTCATTTGTATCCGATTCGAGTAAAAGATTTCACCGAATTTGCCGCTGTAAATTATGATCGTTGGGATATTTGCGACCCTGCATGTTCATTAGGAGCTGAGTTGGAAGTGCCAGTATACAAATTCGTAAAAGAAGCGTTGATTAGAAGATTTGGCGAAGATTGGTATATGGAGTTGGAAAAAGTGGCGGAAGATTTGAAGAAGGGAAAATAATTTCGGATTAACTCCGTTGATCCGTGTGAGGAACCAATGCTAAAACCGGAAACCGATTGTGACGTTTTCCTTTTTTTATTCACACAAAGCTTACGAAAGTGAACTTTCGATGCTTCCTGAAATAAAAAAAACCGAAACAAACGCTTCGGTTTTGTGGAGAATACCGGATTCGAACCGGTCACCCCTTGCCTGCCAGGCAAGTACTCTAGCCAAATGAGCTAATCCCCCAAAAACAGCAACAAATATACAGTTTAGTTTTAAATTTACTAAATTTGCCAAATAAATTTCTGAAATGAGTAAAATTAGAATTACCAAACAATTCAGTTTTGAAACCGGTCATGCACTTTATGGCTACGACGGAAAATGTAAAAACGTTCACGGACACAGTTATAAACTTTCGGTAACTGTAATTGGCACTCCAATTTCAGACAATACAAATGTGAAATATGGTATGGTTATCGATTTTTCAGACTTAAAGAAAATTGTAAGAGAAGAAATTGTCGATTTATTTGATCACGCTACTGTTTTTAATCAAAACACGCCTCATGTTGAATTGGCTAAAGAACTTAAAAACCGTGGGCATCATGTTATTCTAGTCGATTACCAACCTACTAGTGAAAATATGGTAGTTGATTTTTCTAATAAAATAAAAGCCCGATTGCCACAAGAAATAACATTACATTCTTTAAAACTTCAAGAAACAGAAAGCTCATTTGCCGAATGGTATGCTTCCGATAATTTGTAATTTATTACATTTACCAAATGCAAGTAACCAATAACAAAAAAATATATTTTGCTTCCGATCAACATTTGGGTGCGCCAACCTCAGAAGCTAGTTTTCCTCGTGAAAAAAAGTTTGTCGCTTGGCTCGATGAGGTAAAAGGTGATGCAGAAGCTATTTTTTTATTGGGTGATTTATTCGATTTTTGGTTCGAATATAAAATGGTAGTTCCAAAAGGATTTGTAAGGGTTTTAGGTAAATTAGCCGAAATTCGAGACAGTGGAATTCCCATTTATTTTTTTGTAGGGAACCATGATTTGTGGATGAATGACTATTTTGAAAAAGAGTTAAACATTCCAGTTTATAGAGACAATCAAGAATATACGTACAATAATAAAACTTTTTTAATTGGTCACGGCGACGGGAAAGGACCCGGAGATAAAGGGTACAAACGAATGAAAAAAGTCTTTACAAACTCCTTCTCCAAATGGATCTTTCGTTGGTTGCATCCAGATATCGGAGTTCAATTAGCACAATATTTATCAGTCAAAAACAAACTCATTTCTGGCGATGCCGATGTTAAATTTCTTGGTGAAGAAAACGAATGGTTGGTGCAATATTCCAAAAGAAAACTAGAAACAAAACACTACAATTACCTCATTTTCGGTCATCGTCATTTGCCCATGAAAATTACGGTTGGAGAAAACTCCGAATACATTAACCTTGGCGATTGGATTTCGTATTTTACCTATGGCGTTTTTGATGGAGAGACTTTTGAGTTGAAAGAGTTTAAGTAGTTTTTTGTCATTTCGACGAAGGAGAAATCACATAAAATTAGTTTTCATAATTTGTTCGGAATAAATGATTCACAAATTCAGTATTATGTGATTTCGCCTTCGTCTAAATGACAAACTATATAAAATCACATCATTTTAGCAGTAGGCAATTCACTCAAAATGATAATTCAAAAATTCAAATTCAAGATTGAATGATCTAATTAAATCTAATTTTTTATCTCTTCGCCATTTTTTTATTTCTTTTTCCCTTGCAATTGCCTCATTGACCCAAGTGAATTTTTCATAATAAACTAAAAATTCAAGATTGTATTTTGAAGCAAATGTTTTGTTTCCTAACATAATATTTTCCTTATGTTGTTGTAATCTAATTTTTAAATTATTTGTCATTCCGATATAAAAAGTAGAACGATAATTATTGGTGATTACATAAACATAGTAACTGTGAAAACCAAATTGTGGATTGAACATGATTTTTTGATTTTTGTTATGTGATTTACTTCGTCTGTCGTTTTGCTCGAGTCTCCTTCGTCGAAATGACAAACCTATTACCTCAAATCCTTCAATCGTAATTGCACCGTAACAGTCCCATTGTATTCATTTTCATCAATACAATACACCACATCAAATGGCTTTTGATTTTTAACCAAATCTAATTTAGCAGCCAATCCAAAACCTATTGCGCCAAACCCTTCCGAGTTATTTTGTTTAACAAACAGTTTCAAATGCTCATTGTTTTTGCCAAGCGTTTTAGCATAACCAGTGTCATTTAGGTTTTTGGTCAGAAAAACAGGTGTCATATTTTCTGGGCCAAAAGGTTCAAATTGATTTAAAATCCGAATCAATCGTTCATTAATGTCAGTTAAATGGAGTTCGGCATCAACCGAAATTTCCGGAATCAACAAATCAGGATGAATCGTATTTGCTACATGTTTTTCAAATGCATCTTTAAATGCAAAATAATTTTCTTCTTTGATTGTCATACCAGCTGCATACATGTGTCCACCAAATTGTTCCAAATGTTCCGAACACGCTTCCAAGGCATTGTAAATATCAAAATCTTTAACCGAACGTGCCGATGCTGCGAGTTTATCACCACTCTTTGTAAAAACAATTGTTGGTCGGTAATAGGTTTCCGTCAAGCGGGATGCAACGATTCCGATAACTCCTTTGTGCCAATTTTCATGGTAAACAACTGTAGAAAATTTTTCTTTTTCATTGTTTTCTTCTATTTGAGAAAGCGCTTCAACAGTTATATGCTTGTCTAAATCTCTTCGTTCTAGATTATAACCTTCAATTTCGGCTGCAAATTGTTCAGCTTGTTCTAAATTGAATTCTGTTAACAATGAAACGGCTTGATTGCCATGTTTGATTCTACCTGCAGCGTTGATACGCGGCGCGATAATAAAAACAACATCCGTAATGGTAAGTTCCTTTTTCTTTACATTTTGTACCAACGCTTTTATGCCCGGACGCGGATTCGTATTAATCACTTCCAATCCGAATTTTGCTAACGTTCGATTTTCACCTGTCATCGGAACAATATCTGCAGCAATAGCAGTGGCGACTAAATCTAAATATGGAATCAAGTCTTCAATCGTTTGGCTTCTATTTTGTCCTAAAGCTTGAATCAGTTTAAAACCAACACCACATCCGCAAAGCTCATCATAAGGATAAGAACAATCTTCTCTTTTTGGGTCTAAAACCGCAATGGCATTCGGTAATGTATCGCCAGGTCGGTGGTGATCACAAATAATAAAATCGATATTTCTTTCATTTGCATAAGCGACGTGGTCAATCGATTTTATACCACAATCGAGTGCAATAATTAACGAAAATCCATTATCGTCTGCAAAGTCAATTCCTTTGTACGAAATGCCGTAACCTTCGTCATAACGATCTGGAATGTAGGTAGCAATATTTGGATAAAAACTTTTTAGATAAGAGGAAACTAGTGCAACCGCAGTAGTGCCATCTACATCATAATCTCCAAAAATTAAAATGTTTTCGTTTTTTGAAATAGCGGTTTCTATTCGAGATACTGCTTTATCCATATCTTTCATCAAATACGGATTGTGTAAATCATCTAAGGTAGGTCTGAAAAATGTTTTCGCTTGTTCTAAGGTTTCGATTCCTCTTTGAAGTAATAAAGTCGCAATAATTTCATCGACTTGAAGTTCATTTTGAAGTTTTTGAACTTGTTCTTTTTTTGGCTTTGATTTTAGTGTCCAACGCATGGTAATTAGGAATTTAGAATTATGATATATGGCTTATATGTTTTACAAAAATAGGTATTATTTTGAATTTTATAAGAGAGGAAAGAATAAAGAGAAAAAAAATTGACGCTTCTGTCTTCAAATTTACCTTTATTTTTTTTCTTTAGTCACAATTTTACCTCCAACCACAACCACAATTTCTCCTTTTGGAGGTTTTGTTTCAAAGTGTTGTAGCACTTCTTCTGCAGTGCCGCGAATGGTTTCTTCATGCAATTTAGACAATTCTCTTGAGACAGAGATACTTCTGTCTGCTCCAAAATACTTTACAAATTCCGCTAAGGTCTTTACTAATTTATGTGGAGAAACGTAGAAAATCATCGTTCGTGTTTCTTCAGCTAAAGCCAAAAAACGCGTTTGCCTCCCTTTTTTCTCTGGAAGAAAACCTTCAAATACAAATCGGTCATTTGGTAACCCACTGTTTACCAAAGCGGGAACAAAAGCAGTTGCGCCAGGAAGACAATCGACTTCAATATTATTTTCGACACAAGCACGTGTGAGTAAAAATCCGGGATCAGAAATGGCTGGAGTTCCAGCGTCTGAAATAAGTGCAATCGTTTCACCACCTTTTAATCGTGTAATCAGATTTTCAACGGTTTTGTGTTCGTTGTGCATGTGATGACTGTGCATGTGAGTGGCAATTTCGAAATGTTTTAGGAGTTTTCCGCTGGTACGCGTATCTTCCGCCAAAATCAAATCGGCTTCTTTCAAAACACGAATGGCTCTAAAAGTCATGTCTTCAAGGTTTCCAATTGGAGTAGGAACGATATAAAGTTTAGACATTTATCCGAATTTTTTCTCGACAATTTCCATAAATCGCTCTGCAAAATCTTCTTGACCAATCCAATTACTATAGTCGGGTTTTACCATATCTTCTATAAATTCTTTGGCTTCTGCAAAACTGTCAAACGTGTTTAATTGCGATAAAACTCTGTTGTAATCTTCGGCGCTATTATCGAACAAATATTTCACAAAACCAACACGATCGTTCAATCCGATATTGATTCCTGTTGGTAATTTGTCATTTAAAATCGAGGTTTTTTCTTTTTTATCTTCTACAATAGTTTCGGCAACTTCTTCTCTAAGTTCCATTTTATTTACCGTAGGTTTCGAAATGTCATTTGGCTTTACAAATTCGAGATCGTTGTAATTTTCGCCCAATATATCTTCAAATAATATTTGTTGGGGTTTTGCTTGTTGTGGAATAATTTCTTCTTCCGTTTCTTCTTCAATTTCTTCCGAAGCCATTTCAAAAATAGGATCAAAATTCGAGTCTTCAGATTCTGCTAAAATTTCTTCTTCAACTTCTTCTTCCTCTTCAATTGAAATTTCACCAACAATAATTGGCTCTTCAACTTCTTCTTCAATTTCTTCGACAACAGCAATTGGTTCTTCTATCACTGCAGTTTTTGCTGGTTCCACTTCAAGTGAAATCGCTAATTTTTCTTCCAATTCTGCTTCAGAAATAGTATCTTTTACTTGCTCAATATGGTCGCCATAAAATTTTAAAATCGATAAAGTTTCATATAATTTCTGAGTTTCAATGTACAATTGATCTACTTCCGATTTGTTTTTTAATTTTAAAACTCGGTGTGCAATGCTGATTAATTCGGCTTCCAATCTTTTTTTCATATGTTGATATTTATTATTTTTTATCGGTCATATGTAATTCGCATGGTAACTTTAGAGTCAGCGACTAGGTTACAGTAATGCTCATTTCATAACTTTTAAAAATATAGTGAGTAGCTTATCTTAAATTTATACTATTTTTTTTCTTTAAGTTTTATTTATTTGCCTATGGAAAGGGCAGCACCTTTGATAAATATTTTTTACATTTGGTACGATGTAAATATAAAAAATATTTATGTCGGTTTGTTATCATACAAAGTAATAAAAACAATTCCTTTTTTAAGGTCTAAAAATACAAAATGTTTCTCGAAAATACAGTAAATCATAAAGAACAATTTGGCTGGATAGAAGTAATATGTGGTTCGATGTTTTCAGGTAAGACAGAAGAACTCATAAGACGACTAAAACGAGCGCAATTTGCTAAACAAAAAGTAGAGATTTTTAAACCTACTATCGACACTCGTTATGATGAAGAAATGGTAGTTTCACATAATAAAAATGAGATTCGTTCTACTCCAGTACCTGCAGCAGCAAATATTGCCATATTAGCACAAGGTTGCGATGTTGTTGGTATTGATGACGCGCAGTTTTTTGATGATGGGATTGTAAAAATTTGTAACGATTTAGCCAATTCTGGAATACGAGTAATTGTTGCAGGGTTGGATATGGATTTTAAAGGAAATCCGTTTGGGCCAATGCCAGCACTTATGGCAACTGCCGAATACGTAACCAAAGTACACGCAGTTTGTACACGAACTGGGAATTTAGCGCATTATAGTTTTAGAAAAGCAGATGGAGACAATTTGGTACTTTTAGGTGAAACAGAAGAATACGAACCATTAAGTCGTGCTGCCTATTATAAAGCTATGCGAGAAAATCTTGTTGTAAAAGATGCCGAAAATTTGTCGGCAGCCATAAAAAATAAACCTTGATACTTACGATAAGAAATATCATCCCTGTTATTAAAGCACAATTTTTAGGAAACGCTATTAGTGGCATTATCGAAAATATCTCTATCGATAGCCGATCTTTACATAACGGACAAGGAACTTTATTTTTTGCTATTAACGGAATAAATCACGATGGACATGATTATATACCATCATTAATAACAAACAGCGGAGTTGCTTATTTTGTTGTCGAAAAATTACCGACAGAGTTAGATCCAAATGCCAATTTTTTAGTCGTTAAAAATACTATTGATGCTTTACAAAGATTAGCAGCATATCATAGAAGTTTATTCGATTTTCCCATAATTGGAATTACAGGAAGTAATGGTAAAACCATTATTAAAGAATGGTTGAATTTTCTTTTAAGTCCAGATTTTAATATTATCAGAAGTCCAAAAAGTTATAATTCTCAAATAGGAGTACCGTTATCTGTTTTGGGAATAAATGATAAAAACAATCTTGGCATTTTTGAAGCTGGAATTTCGACCATAAATGAAATGGAAAATTTGCAACGAATTATCCAACCTACAATTGGTATTTTAACAAATATTGGGTCAGCTCATGATGAAGGATTTGTAGATGTTGGTCAAAAAATTAAAGAAAAACTAAAACTATTCACCGATGTTTCTGTTTTAATTTTAAATAAAAATAAAACGATAGAAGCGTTTTTAAATCCGAAGATTAAAACTTTTACTTGGAGTTCAGATGATGGAAAAGCAGACGTTTTTGTTATCGCAAAAGAAATTGATGAGGCAACAGAACTCAAAATCACCTACAACAAATTGTGTTTTAGTATAAAAATTCCATTTCAAGATCAAGCTTCAGTTGAAAATGCCATTCATTGTTTAATGGCATTGCTTTATTTTGATTATAATCAAGATACTATTCAAGAGCGAATGACTTTATTGTATCCTGTTGAAATGCGTTTGAAAGTAAAAAACGGAATTAACAATACAACAATTATTGACGACAGTTACAGTTCTGATTTTCAATCGTTAAAAATAGCGTTGGATTTCCTAGAAAATCAAAAGCAACACAAAAAGAAAACACTCATTTTATCTGATATTATTCAAAGTGGATTGATTACTGAAGAACTGTATTCTAAAGTTTCGCAATTGATTATTTCGAATAAAATACATCGTGTATTTGCAATAGGAAAAACCATTTCGGCGTATAAAAATAAGTTTCCAAATTGTTTGGCTTACAATTCTACTAAAGATTTTATTGGCGCTTTTGAAACGCTATCTTTTGAAAACGAAAGTATACTTGTTAAAGGAGCTCGTCATTTTCACTTTGAAGAAATTGTTTCCTTACTAGAAGAAAAAACACATGAAACAGTACTAGAAATTAACTTAAATGCAATTAGTCACAATTTAAATTTTTACAAATCCAAACTCGATTCTAAAACCAAAATGATGGTGATGGTAAAAGCATTTGGTTATGGAAACGGTGGATTCGAAATTGCCAAATTACTTTCTCATCACAAAGTCGATTATCTTGGTGTCGCATTTGCGGATGAGGGAATTGCGTTAAAAAACGCCGGAATTGATTTGCCAATTATGGTATTAAATCCAGAATCGACCAGTTTTGCATCGATTATCCAACACCAATTAGAACCCGAAATATATTCATTAAAAGGGTTAAATGCTTTTTTAAAAATAGCAGAACAAAAGAAATTGAAACATTTTCCGATTCACATAAAATTAGAAACGGGAATGCACCGATTGGGATTTCAGGAAAATGACTTGCCCGAATTGGTTTCCAAACTCAAAGAAAATGATACGGTAATGGTGAAGAGTATTTTGTCGCATATGGCCACTAGTGACGATTTAGAACATCAAGAATTTGCGATTAAGCAACTTGATTTATTTGAAAAATTGTCGTCACGTTTAATGAAGGATCTTCACATACATCCAATTCGGCACATTTTAAACACTTCGGGAATCTCTAATTATCCGCAAGGACAATACGATATGGTGCGATTGGGAATTGGTTTGTACGGCATTTCAAATGATGAAGAAGAACAAAAATATTTAGAAACAGTTGGCACCCTAAAGTCGATAATTTCTCAAATCAGAACTATTCAAAAAGGAGAAAGTGTCGGTTACGGCAGACGATTCATTGCGAATGCAGCAACCAAAATCGCTACTATTCCAATTGGTTATGCTGACGGAATTTCGCGCCATTTAGGAAACGGCGTTGGCTATGTTACTATAAAAAACAAAAGAGCTCCCATTGTTGGTAGTGTTTGTATGGATATGCTAATGGTTGATATTTCGGAAATTGATTGCAAAGAAGGAAACGAAGTTATTATTTTTGGAAAAGACCCTACAGTAAATCAAATCGCAAAATTGTTAGATACAATTCCGTATGAAGTATTAACAAGTATTTCACAAAGAGTAAAGCGTATTTTTTTCAGAGAATAAAACACATAATTTACAAAAATGTAATTGTCAAATTAAAAATATATATATTTACTTTACTATAAAATATAATCACTAACCAATCTTATTTATTATGTTAAAAGAATTTAAGAATTTTATTATGACTGGAAATGTTGTAGAATTTGCAGTTGCCGTAATTATGGCCGGTGCCGTTGGTGCCGTTGTTACTGGATTTGTGAATGATATTGTCATGCCATTAGTTGGACAATTATCAGGCGGAATGGATTTTGCCGACATGAAGTATGTGCTTTCTCCCGAAGTAGCTGCAGCTGATGGCGTAGCTGCAACAGCAGAAGTGGCTGTGCGTTATGGTGCTTGGATTAACACATTAGTTAATTTAGTCATTGTAGGATTTGTAATGTTTATGGTTGTAAAAGCATACAACAAAACAAAAAAACCAGCAGAAGCTCCGGCACCAGCTGGTCCAACTCAAGAAGAATTGCTAACTCAAATTAGAGATTTGTTGAAAAAATAATACCGCTACATTATATCTTCTAATTTATGCTGAACTTGTTTCAGTACTAAACCGCTTCTTAATTGAGGCGGTTTTTCTATTTGTAGGAGCACGTATTTATCTTATTAAAGACTTTCACTCCCGCTTTCCGCACTACGCGGTAGTTGCTGCAATCGGGGCTAGAATTCACGTTTACTTCTTTTCAGGACATTACTTTCTACTTTCTATTATCTTTTTTCATTCATCTTTCATCTTTCATCTTTTTTCTATTTACTTTTGTACTTCAAAATTTATTAAATCTAAATATATTTATATGAGAGTTGCTGTTGTTGGCGCAACCGGAATGGTTGGCGAAGTAATGCTTCAAGTTTTAGCTGAGAGAAATTTTCCGGTAACGGAATTAATTCCAGTTGCATCAGAAAAATCGGTCGGGAAAGAAATTGAGTTCAAAGGAACAAAATACAAAGTAGTCGGAATGCAATCCGCAGTAGATATGAAAGCCGATATTGCTTTGTTTTCTGCAGGCGGCGAAACATCGCTAACTTGGGCTCCAAAATTTGCTGAAGCAGGAACAACTGTTATTGATAATTCATCAGCATGGAGAATGGATCCAACAAAAAAATTAGTGGTTCCAGAAATCAATGCCTCCGAATTAACTGCAGCAGATAAAATCATCGCTAATCCAAACTGCTCCACCATTCAAATGGTGATGGTTTTGGCACCATTGCATAAAAAATACAACATCAAAAGAGTGATTGTATCAACTTACCAATCGATTACAGGAACTGGCGTAAAAGCAGTGCGTCAATTGGAAAATGAATATGAAGGAGTACAAGGCGAAATGGCTTATAAATATCCAATTCACCGTAATGCGATTCCACAATGTGACAGTTTTGAAGAAAACGGTTATACAAAAGAAGAAATGAAATTGGTTCGTGAAACACAAAAAATACTTAGCGATAAAAGCATTGCTGTTACGGCAACAGCGATTCGTGTGCCTATTGTTGGCGGACATAGTGAAGCTGTTAATGTGGAATTCTCTAAAGATTTTGATGTAAATGAAGTAAGAAATATTTTGCATCATACAGACGGAGTTGTAGTACAAGACAATACAGATACTTATACCTATCCAATGCCATTATTTGCACAAGGAAAAGATGAGGTTTTTGTAGGAAGAATTCGTAGAGATGAAAGCCAACCAAATTCCTTAAACATGTGGATAGTTTCGGACAATTTACGAAAAGGAGCCGCAACCAATACCATACAAATTGCTGAGTATTTGGTAGCGAATAAACTGGTTTAATCGTTTTCAAAAAAGCACAACCATTTGATTTAACAAGTCATAAATATTGTTAATTCAAATGGTTTTTTTTATTTCAATTGTATACATTTGCAGCAATGAAAAAGAAATACACTGTAATTTCCCTGTTTTTTGGATTGTTGGTAGTGTTTGCATTATTATTGCAATCGATGCACTCCATTCATCACCTTGAAGAAGCATTAGTTGAAAAAAAATGCCACCACAAGTATGCTAAAAAAAATACTGAAATCACACATAATCACCACAATTTAGATCATTGTTTTGTTTGTGAATTTACATTTGGCACTGCTGTTAAAACCTCATTTTTCTCGTATGATTTTAATAAACTATTAGTTCCAAATTCCTATACTTTTTTCCATTCAAAGGGAATTACACAATTCTTCAAAGGAAGTCTTTTTGCTCTACGAGCACCACCAACGTTTATTGTTTAAATACCATTCTCATTTTCCATTATTGGAGATGGCATTCTCTTTTTAACAATAAAATCATTTAACATGAAATCAATTTTTTTATCCCTATTTATGGGATTATCGCTATGTGTCAACGCACAAAATAAATTAATTGGAAAGATATCAGGCAAGGATAACAAAGTTATTTCCGGTGCTAATATTTCTATTCCTGAACTACATAAAGAAACCAGTTCTAACGAAAAGGGTAATTATTCATTTACCAATTTACCAAACGGAAATTATAAAGTCGTTGTTTCCTTTATTGGATACGCCACGCAAACAAAAACCATCTCTTTTTCAGGAAATGTAAATGAATTAGATGTGGTTCTTGAAGAAAGCAACCAACACATGGACGAAGTAATTGTGTCAACAGCTTTTAACAAAATGCAATCCCAAAACGTAATGAAAGTTGAGCATCTCACGATGAAATCACTTCAACAAACAGGTGCTACAACCTTAATTGAAGGATTGACAACGATACCTGGAGTTTCACAAATTTCGACAGGAACTTCTATTGGAAAGCCTGTTATACGTGGTTTAAGTGCCAATAGAGTGTTGGTGTATACACAAGGCGTTCGATTGGAAAACCAACAATTTGGAGAAGAACACGGATTGGGTTTAAACGATTCTGGAGTTGAAAGCGTTGAGGTAATTAAAGGACCCGCTTCTTTATTATATGGTTCTGATGCACTAGGAGGTGTGTTGTATTTTAATCCAGAAAAGTTTGCAAAACCCAATGAATTTCAGGCGGATTACGGACAGAAATTCTTCTCCAACACACACGGAAGCAGCTCAAGTTTGGGCGTAAAAACCTCATCAGAACAGTTCAAGTTTTTAGTTAGAGGAAAATACGATACACATTCCGATTATAAAACGGCAGATAGTTCAAGAGTTACGAATACCAGATACAACGAATCTGATTTTAAAACAGCATTAGGATATAGTAATTCTATTATTTCAACTGTGTTGCGCTACAATTTTAATAAATTAAATCTGGGAATTCCAGAAGAAGGAATTGCCGAACAAACCACCGATCGAAATCCAGATTATCCAAGACAAGGCGTTTCTAGTCATATTGTGAGTTTGAATAATACAGTATATTTTAAGAAATCAAAATTGGATGCCAACTTTGGATACATTTCTAATGACCGACGTGAGTTTGAAGACAACCCAACTGCAATTCTAAATATGAAACTTAAAACATTCAATTATGATGCAAAATATTATTTACCAACTTTTGGCAAAATTGAAAGTATTATTGGCGTTCAAGGGATGCATCAAACGAATACTAATTTTGGAGAAGAACAATTGATTCCGAATGCTGTAACTAATGATTTAGGCGTTTTTGGAACGATGAATTACGAGTGGAATAAAAACACGGTACAAGCTGGACTTCGTTTTGATTCCAGAAATATTAATTCAGAAGCAAACGGAATTATAGGAGAAGAAGGTTATTTTACACCGTTGAATAAATCGTTTAATAGCTTTAATGCATCATTTGGATATAAAAATAATTCGTTTCAAAATTTAATTTTTAGATTGAATGTTGCGTCTGGATTCAGAGCTCCTAATTTAGCAGAATTAACATCTAATGGCGTTCACGAAGGAAGTAATCGCTATGAAATAGGAAATTCAGAATTAAAAAATGAGCAAAACATCCAAATCGATTTAAACATTGAATATAGCACTTCACACTTTGAATTGTTTGCTAACGGTTTTTACAATCACATCAACAATTATATTTTTATATCTCCAAATGGGACAGTAATTGATAATAATGATGTTTATGACTATGTTCAAACCAATGCGCAATTATTTGGTGGTGAAGCTGGAATCCATTTTCATCCGCATCCTTTAGATTGGTTACATATTACCAGTAGTTTTGAAAGCGTAACTGGTAAAAAACAAGATGGTGATTATTTGCCTTTAATTCCAGCAAACAAATGGAACAGTACATTAAAAACCGAGTTTGCATCAACCAATTCTTTAAAAGAAAGTTTTGCTTCTTTAACCGTAGAACATTTTTTAAATCAAAATAATATTGGAATATTTGAAACCAATACAAATGATTATACCTTGCTAAATTTTGCTTTAGGAGGGAAGTTAAAACTGTCAAATGTGATTATGGATATTAATTTAAATATCAATAATTTATTGAACAGAAATTACATTTCACATTTATCACGATTAAAAACAGATGGTATTCCAAATATTGGAAGAAATATAGTTTTCGGAGTAAATTTTAGTATTTAAGATAAAACTACAAAGACAAAAAGAAGGCACAAAGTTCATTTTAATTGTACTTTGTGCCTTTTGTGTTTTAAACTTATCTGTCACCATCTAAAAGCCTTCCAATTCCACCCAATAAACTTCCTTCTTCTTTAGAACTTCCTCCACTTCTTGGCGCTGAAGCGATTATTCTATCTGCTAATCTACTAAAAGGTAACGATTGAATATAAACTGTTCCGGGTCCGCGAAGTGTGGCATAAAACATTCCTTCTCCACCGAACAAAGTGTTTTTTATTCCACCAATAAATTCAATATCATAATCGACGTCTTTTGTAAAACCAACGATACAGCCAGTATCTACTTTTAAGATTTCTCCCGAAGCCAATTCTCGTTTTGCTAAAGTACCGCCCGAGTGTACGAAAGCCATTCCGTCTCCCTCTAATTTTTGCATAATAAAACCTTCGCCGCCAAAAAGACCACGTCCTAATTTTTTAGAAAATTCAATACCGACTGAAACGCCTTTTGCTGCACATAAAAAAGAATCTTTTTGACAAATAAATTTTCCGTGAAATTGTGATAAATCTATCGCGATTATTTTCCCAGGATAGGGCGATGCAAAACATGCTTTACTTTTAGTGTTGTTTTGATTAATGTACGCCGTCATAAACAAACTTTCGCCTGTCAAAACACGTTTACCAGCTGAAAGTAATTTTCCAAAAACACTACTTTGTTGTTGGTCAGATCCATCACCAAAAATAGTTTCCATTTTAATTCCGTTGTCCATCATCATAAAACTTCCGGCTTCGGCTACTACAATTTCTTGAGGATCGAGTTCTATTTCTACGTATTGCATTTCTTCACCAAATATGTGGTAATCTATTTCATGTGCTTGCATAATTTCAAATTTTATTGATTGATTAAATTAGTTCTTTTACACATGAATTTGTTACATATTTTTTATTTTAATAGTAATCCATTGCAGTTTATAATTATAATTTGTTTAAAAAATTATAATTATTTGATTATAATATTTAATAAATTATTATATTTTTACAATATAACTAACTAATAAACCAAAAATTTTATGAATTCACAGTTTACAAAAATCGTAAGAATACTTTTGGGGATTATCCTTTTAGTTTTTGGGCTGAATAAATTATTGTCAGTAGCATTTATACCGCTTCCTGAATTACCAGAAAAAGCAGGCGATTTCATGACTTCATTAGGAGCAACAGGTTATGTTTTGAAGACAGTTGGTATTATTGAAATGCTTATTGGAGTAATGTTACTATTTAAAAAATGGGTTGCGTTTGCATTAATAGTTTTAGTTCCTATTTCGTTGAATATTTTATTGTTTCATTTGTTTTTAGATGTTTCTGGTATTGCTGGTGCATTATTAGTTACTTCTTTAAACGGAATTTTAATTTACAAACATTGGCCACAATATAAATCACTTTTCTTATAATAAAAGCACCATAGTTTAGTAATGTTTTAACCATGAGTTAGTGTAATTCGTGGCTAACTTTTATAATAATAATGTTGCGTTTGTCTCTGTAGAGGCTTAATATTCTAGTTTACCTACATGACGCATTAATCGAACAATTTTATTTTTTCTTTTGGCAATATATGGACCAGAATTAGTGGCTTTGTATCTTCTTGGGCTAGGTAAGATTGCAGCAATACTAGCGGCTTCATTAGAAGTTAGATTGGCTGCTTCTTTTTTGAACCAATGTTCTGCAGCAGCTTGCGCACCATAAACACCATCACCCATTTCGATACTATTTAAATACACTTCCATAATGCGTTCTTTTCCCCAAATGAGTTCAATTAAAACGGTGAAATATGCTTCTAATCCTTTACGAATGTAGCTTCTACCTTGCCAAAGAAAAACGTTTTTGGCTGTTTGTTGCGAGATGGTGCTTCCTCCTTTTAATTTTCTACCTTTATTATTGTTCTTAAAAGCTTTTTGCATGGCTTTAAAATCAAAACCATTGTGTTTTAAAAAAGTGCCATCTTCACTAGCAATAACAGCTTTTTGAAGATTTACAGATATGTTTTCAAGAGGTTCCCAATCATGACTACAAGTCATTTCTTTTCCGTCTAACTTGTGCTCGATGGCACGTGTAATCATCAAAGGAGTAAACGGTACTGGAACCCATTTAAAAAGAATAACTAATAAAATTGAAATTCCGAAAAACCAAAGTAAAGCTCTTCCCAACCAGCGAAAAATTTTCTTTATCATATTATTAAATTAAATCGGCTAATTCTTGCCCTATTAAACTTCCGATGGCAACACCCATTCCTCCTAATCGCACACCACAATATACATTTTCTGATAATTGAGAAACAATCGGGTTTTTACTCGACCCCAATCCCATAATGCCACTCCAACGATGCGCAATTTGAAAATCGTACTGAGGTAAAATTACTTCTTTTAATAATTGTTCCAAACGATTTTGTATTTTTTCTGTTTGGTTAAATTCGGTGGTAGTTTCGCCTTCAAAATCTAAATTTCGTCCGCCACCAAGAAGAATTCTATTCTCAAAATTTCTGAAATAATAATAGCCTTTGTCTAAGTGAAAGGTGCCTTTTATATCTAAATTCGGAATAGGTTCTGTAATTAATACTTGTGCGCGAGCAGGTTTTACAGCATTATTTGTTAGTTTTCCAGCAAAACCATTAGTAGCAAAAAGTAATTTATTGCTAGTAAAAGAATAATCGTTAATTACAATTTCAACAGCGTTATTATTATCTGTAAAAGAGGTAACTTCCGTTTGATTTAAAATCAAGATATTTTTTGAAGCAGCTAAATTTAATAAAGCTTGCATCATATTACCAGTATCAATTTGCGCTTCAAATGGATTAAAGATTAAATATTCTTTTATTCTTTTAAAATCAAATCGATCTAATTCTTTAGTAAAAACAATATTTTTAAATAAAGGTTTTAGAATTTCATTAATAAAAGGTAGTTTTTGCAAACAATCATTATACGTATTTTCGTCATCTTTTAAAAACAATTCATATCCGCCATAAGGTTTGAAATCAAGTTTGGAATCGCCAATTATTTTTCGAAGCAATTGTAAACCATTCCATCTTTTTTCGATCAATTGAATTACTTCCTCTTCTGTTTGGGACTTTAAATCATCTATTATTTCTGATATACTTCCAAAACAAGCAAATCCAGCATTTTTTGTACTTGCTCCTTGTGGCAGTATTCCTTTTTCTAAAACAAGAATTTTACTTTCAGGAAATCGTTCTCGTAAATGCAAAGCACAATTAAGGCCCACAATACCACTGCCAACAATAGTAAAATCTACATTTGAAAACCAATTTTTAATTTCCCAATAACTTAAGTTCATTTTAAAAAAAATTTATATAAAAATAGTTTTTTTTCAATTCTAGCACTAATTTTTTTCAACACAATTATTAAATGTTTAAAACAATTATAAAAAAAGTAAACATACAATACGATAAGGCTATGTATTTAATCGATTTGTTAATATTTTTTTTATTTTTTATCAAAACTGCAAAAATAATATTAAATTTGATTTTTTATTTTTAGTCAAATCCCAATTTTATGAAAATTAAATTACTATCAATTGCGTTTTTAACAATGACGAGCTTTGGGTTCGCGCAACAAAAAGGTTCTTTTTGGAAAACAACAACAAGGACAAATGCACCTGCTTTAGATAGCAGAATGCAATTACCAACTACAAATCTTTTTGATTTAGACATCAATTCGATGCGGACAAACCTTTCCAGTTCACCCAATAGAAATGCTACAGCAATTACTTCGGCAACTATTTTATCGATTCCTAATGCTGATGGGCAAATGGAACGATTTAGAGTTTATGAAAACTCTACAATGGAACCCGCATTACAAGCTAGATATCCTCAAATTAGATCGTATATTGGAATCGGAATTGACAATCCAACATCAACTACTTACGTTAGTTTTTCGCCACTTGGGTTTAAAGCAATGATAATGAGTGCTGATAAACCAGTTGTTTTTATAGAACCAGTTTCTCAAGATTTAATAACATATTCTGTTTATAAAAGATCAGATAAAAAAGCCGATTTGAATAAATTTGAATGTACCGTTGTAGATGTATTAGCACCTCAAACTGATGCGAGTATGTTAAGACCTAATGCAGATGATGCTACTTTAAGAACATTCCGTTTGGCTTTATCTGTTACTGGTGAGTATACTACTTATTTTGGCGGAACAAAAGCATTGGCGTTAGCTGCAATGAATAATTCAATGACGCGAGTAAATGGGGTTTTTGAAAAAGATTTTGCAGTTAGAATGGTACTTGTTGCCAATAATGATTTGGTTATTTATACTAATGCGTCAACCGATCCATATTCACCTGTAACTAGTTTATCCAATTGGAATGCTCAATTACAGTCTACTTTAACTTCTGTTATTGGTGAGGCTAATTATGATGTCGGACATTTATTTGGCGCTTCAGGTGGTGGAGGAAATGCAGGATGTATTGGTTGTGTATGTATAAACGGCTCAAAAGGAAGTGGCTACACTTCACCTAGCAATGGAATTCCTTCTGGAGACACTTTTGATATCGATTATGTAGCACATGAATTTGGACATCAATTTGGTGGTAATCATACTTTTTCTATGAATAATGAGGGAACTGGAGCGAATATGGAGCCAGGTTCTGGTTCGACTATTATGGGATATGCTGGAATTACGAACCAAGATGTACAACCTAATTCAGATGCTTATTTTCATGCTATTAGTATTCAACAAGTTACAAATAACATTAAAAATAAAACTTGTCAAACCAACACAGCAACTGGAAATGCAATTCCAACTGCAGGTGCAGGTTTAGATTATACTATACCTAAAAGCACTCCATTTATGTTAACAGGTAGTGGTTCTGATGCAAACGGTGATGTTTTAACTTACAACTGGGAGCAATTTAACAATGCAGCTTCAACAGCAACCGGAGTGAATTCTGCAGCTAGCGCAACAAGGACTACTGGTCCGACTTTCAGATCTTACAATTCATCTACTTTTCCTGTACGTTATTTTCCAAATATGACAAGAGTTTTAGCAGGAGCAACAACAACTGCTGGTACCGAAATCATTGTTGAAGCATTGCCATCAGTAGCAAGAACAATGAATTTTAGATTAACTGTTCGTGATAACAGAGCAGGTGGTTCAGCTAACAATAGTGACGATATGATTGTAACTGTGAATGGAACTGCTGGACCTTTTTCAGTGAGTGCTCCAAATACAGCAGTTTCTTATGTAGGAGGAAGTTCACAAACAGTAACTTGGGTTGTTGCTGGTACTACGGCGAACAATGTAAACTGTGCAAATGTTGATATTTTAATTTCTACAAATGGCGGAACTACTTGGTCAATTTTATTAGCAGCCACTCCAAATGACGGAGCACAAGCTGTTACCATTCCAAATACACCTGGTACAACAAACAGAATCATGGTGAAAGGAACCAATCATATTTTCTTTGATGTTTCAAATACCAACTTTACCATTACAGCTGGTTCTACAGATACTGTTGCGCCAACAGCTCCAACATTGTCAGCTTCTGGAACTACTGAAACAATAACAAACTTATCATGGTCTGGTGCGACAGATAACGTTGCGGTAACAGGTTATGATGTATATCAAAATGGAGCTTTCAAAGCGTCAACAGCATCAACATCATTTACAGTAACAGGTTTAACAGCAACAATGGCATATACTTTTACGGTAAGAGCAAAAGATGCAGCAGGAAATGTTTCTGTAGATAGTAATGTTGTTAATGTTACTACTTTAACACCAGTACCTGATACTACTGCTCCTACTGCTCCAACATTATTAGCTTCCGGAACAACTACAACCACAACCAATTTATCATGGTCTGGTGCTACAGATAACGTGGCTGTAACAGGTTATGATGTTTATCAAAATGGTGTTTTCAGAGCGTCAACTGCTTCTTCAACTTATGCAGTAACAGGTTTGACAGCCTCTACAACATACTTATTTACAGTTAGAGCAAAAGATGCTGCAGGAAATGTTTCTACTGATAGTAATTCGGTTTCTGTAACAACTTTAGCAGTACCAACAGTAACCTATTGTGCTTCTCGAGGAAATAACACTGCTGATGAATTTATAAATAGAGTTCAATTGGGAACGATAAATAATATTTCTGGAAATAATGGAGGTTACGCAGACTTTACGGCATTATCAACAAATTTAGTTAGTGGAACAAGTAATTCTATTACCATTACTCCAACATGGACTGGCACAATATTTAGAGAAGCCTACAGAGTTTGGATTGATTATAACAAAGATGGAGATTTCCTTGATTCTGGAGAACAAGTGGTAAATGTTACTAGAACAACAGCTACTCCTATAGCAAGAAGTTTCACGGTTCCAACAACTGCATTATTAGGTACAACCAGAATGCGTGTGTCTATGAAATACAATGCTTCTCCAACTTCATGTGAGACTTTTGCAGACGGAGAAGTTGAAGACTATACTGTGAATATTAACGCTACAGCCAGAGATGAAGTAGCATCAAATAATATAGTTGCGTTCAACTTATTTCCAAATCCAGTTAAAGGTGATGTATTGAATATCTCAAATCTTGATTTGGATTCAACGTATAGAATTTTCAACATGATGGGTCAAGAATTAGGAAGAGGCGTAATAGAAAACGAAAGCATCAATGTTGGTTCCTTAGCTTCAGGAACTTATTTAATTGAAGTTTCTAATGCTAATGGTTCTACTTCAAAACGATTTATTAAACAATAATCCAATAGTAATTTTTTAAAAGCCATGCTGAAAAGTGTGGCTTTTTTTATTAAAATATTTTGCTACTTTTAACCAATTATTAAAATCTGTAATTAAAAATGAAGAAAATAGTTTTTATAATCTTAAGTATCATGAGTCTAAGCGCATCGGCACAACAAGCATTGTCTCCAGAATTACTATGGAAATTAGGAAGAGTATCCGTTTTAGGAATTTCCAAAGACGGAAAATCGATTGTCTATAAAGTGGCAACGCCTACTATGGAAGAGAATAAATCCAATTCAAAAATCTATACAATTCCAGTTACTGGTGGAATTCCAAACGAAGTAACCGATACAAAAGCGTTGCTTAATGACAAAAATGTATCTCCCGATGGACAATTTATTTTATCAACTCAAGAAGTGCAAACCGAAACTATTTTGGGAAAGGATATCTATCCAAATTTAACAAAATCAAATGCGCAAATCTATAACGGTTTGGATTATCGTCATTGGGATACTTGGAATAACGGAACACACAATCACGTATTTTACGCGCCAAATAAAGAAAAGGTTACTCCAATTGATATCATGAAAGGGGAAAATTTCGATTCACCTCAAAAACCGTTTGGTGGCGATGAAGATTATATCTGGTCGCCCGATAGTAAAAGCATCATTTATGTTTGCAAAAAGAAATCGGGAACAGCCTATGCGATTTCGACCAACACCGATTTGTACGAATACAATCTCGAAACAAAAACCACAAAAAACCTGACCGAAAGTAATTTAGGTTACGACACCAATCCGGCGTTTTCTCCCAATGGTGATTTGACTTGGCTGCAAATGAAACGCGATGGTTATGAAGCCGATAAAAATGATATTATCGTTCGTTTTAAAGGAATGGATATTAATTTAACCGGAGGTTGGGATGGAAGTGTAGATAGTTTTAATTGGAGTGCCGACGGTAAGAAAGTCTATTTTACTGCCGCAGTTGACGGAACCAAACAACTCTTTGAAGTTAATTTTCCTGGTTTAACAAAAATTGCAGTGTTAGTAAGACAAGTAACCAATGGCGATTTTGATGTATCGGATGTTATCGGATTTTCTGGTGATAACGTTATTGTTACAAGAACCGATATGAATCACGCTGCTGAAATCTATTCGTATGATTTAATGAAAAAAACATGGTTGCAATTGACTAAAGTTAATGACGAAACCTACAGCAAACTTTCATTGCCAAAGTATGAAAGACGTTATGTGACAACAACCGACGGAAAGAAAATGCTTGTATGGGTAATTCTTCCTCCTAATTTTGATAAAACTAAAAAATACCCAACACTATTGTATTGTCAAGGTGGACCACAATCTCCTTTGACACAAAGTTATTCTTTTAGATGGAATTTCTCTTTAATGGCTTCTCAAGGATATGTGATTGTAGCTCCCAATCGCCGTGGAATGTACGGTCATGGTGTAAAATGGAACGAGCAAATCTCCGGCGATTGGGGCGGACAAGTTATGGACGATTACCTTTCAGCGATTGATAATGTCTCAAAAGAAAGTTATGTAGATAAAGCAAGATTAGGATGCGTTGGAGCGAGTTACGGAGGTTACTCGGTATTTTATTTAGCCGGAATTCACAATAACCGATTCAAAACTTTCATCGCACATGATGGTGTTTTTAACACCCAAAGTATGTTCGGAACTACCGAAGAAGTATTCTTTAACAACTGGGATTTTGGTGGTGCCTATTGGGAAAAAGATAATAAAGTTGCACAAAAATCATACACAACTTTCAACCCAATAAATTATGTCGATAAATGGAACACGCCAATATTAATCATTCAAGGAGGAAATGATTTCCGAGTGTGTATCGGACAATCGCAAGAAGCGTTTCAAGCGGCACAATTACGGGGAATAAAAAGCCGATTTTTATATTTCCCAGAAGAAAATCACTGGGTGCTAAAACCACAAAATGCGATGGTTTGGCAAAGTGAGTTTTATAAGTGGTTAAAGGAGACGTTGTAGTAATTTGACATTTTAGTACTACTATAAAGTACTTATACCGTAAAAACTTCTATTTGAAAACTATATATTTATAAATACTCTTATGAAAGTATTATCTACAATTTTGATTTTAATTTCCAATTTGACAATATATTCTCAATCGGATGAGGTTGTTGGTAATTACACACTTAAACTCGAAACTGTAGATAAAGATGTTTTTGAATATCAATTAACTTTATCTCAAGATGGAACATTTTCTTTTCATTATTATTCATATATAAAGCATGGAATTCCGCCCGAAAAAAATTACTATGGTAAAGGAAAATGGACTGTTGAAAACAAGGTGATTTCTTTTTTTTCAGATAAGAAAAATGACTTTGATGAAAAATACACGATGGATTTTACAGGTTCCAAGGCCAGATTTATCATAAAATCGCCCAGAGATAAATCAGATCAAATAATAAAAACTAGACTTAAGTTTTTAAAATCGGAAGTCCCATGGATGGGAGCAATAGAAATGTTAAAAATATGAATGCAAATTGTAAAATTTAATTCAACATAGATGAACCTTCATAGTATATTCTTTCATAAAAAAACCCCGACTTCAATCTGAAATCGGGGTTTTCTATTTTTTAAATCTAAAGATCTAACTATCTAAGCCAGTCTAAGAAGTCTAATTAGTATCTATAATATTCCGGTTTAAACGGTCCATCAACGCCAACACCAATATATTCAGCTTGGTCTGCTCGTAATGTTTCCAACTCAACTCCTAATTTAGCAAGGTGTAACATCGCCACTTTTTCATCCAAATGTTTTGGCAACATGTAAACGTCGTTGTTATACGCTGCGCTGTTTTTCCACAATTCAATTTGCGCTAAAGTTTGATTGGTAAACGAGTTACTCATTACAAAACTTGGGTGACCTGTAGCACAACCTAAGTTTACCAAACGACCTTCTGCTAAAATAAGAATGTCTTTTCCAGCGATAGTGTATTTATCTACTTGAGGTTTGATTTCTACTTTAGAAGCACCATGGTTAGCATTCAACCAAGCCATATCAATTTCGTTATCAAAGTGACCAATATTACAAACAATCGTTTTGTCTTTCATTTGTTCGAAATGAGAACCTAAAACAATGTCTTTATTTCCAGTAGTGGTAATAATGATATCAGCAGTAGCAATAACGGTATTTAGTTTTTTAACTTCAAATCCGTCCATCGCAGCTTGCAACGCACAAATCGGGTCAATTTCGGTTACTGTTACAATAGAACCAGCACCTCTAAAAGAAGCAGCCGTTCCTTTACCAACGTCACCATATCCACAAACGATTACTCTTTTTCCGGCTAACATAATATCGGTAGCTCTACGAACCGCATCAACTGCAGATTCTTTACAACCGTATTTGTTGTCGAATTTCGATTTAGTAACCGAGTCATTAACGTTTATTGCAGGCATTGGTAATGTTCCAGCTTTTACTCTTTCGTAAAGTCTGTGAACTCCAGTTGTAGTTTCTTCTGATAATCCTTTAATTCCAGCAACCAATTCCGGAAAACGGTCAATAACCATATTCGTCAAATCGCCACCATCATCTAAA
Organism: Bifidobacterium breve; assembly: GCA_943323545.2. Classification (GTDB taxonomy): domain Bacteria; phylum Bacteroidota; class Bacteroidia; order Flavobacteriales; family Flavobacteriaceae; genus Flavobacterium. Next base: position 34,170 of record CALPIE020000005.1, read on the forward strand.
ATCATGTTCAACGGTTTTCTGTCTTCACCAAAGAATAAAGTTTGTTCAATACACCAATCAAAATCTTCTTCATTCAAACCTTTCCATGCATAAACCTGAATTCCAGCAGCAGCAATTGCAGCAGCAGCTTGATCTTGTGTTGAGAAAATGTTACAAGACGACCAAGTAACTTCTGCACCCAAAGCAATTAAAGTTTCAATTAAAACAGCAGTTTGTATTGTCATGTGTAAACATCCTGCTATACGAGCTCCTTTTAAAGGTTGTTCGTTTTTGTACTCAGCTCTTAAAGCCATTAAACCTGGCATTTCTGCTTCGGCTAATTCAATCTCTTTTCTTCCCCAAGCTGCAAGTGAAATATCTTTCACTTTAAAAGCCACATAAGGTAATGTTTGTGTACTCATCTATTGTGTATATTTGTTTTTTAAATTGTGGCGCAAAATTACGAAATAACTTTTTATATTTTCAAACATTTATGTTATTTTGTGAATTGTTTATTTTTATAAAGGTTTGAAAAACAATTAACTATTTTAATTTGAAGTTATCATTTCGATTTTTTTGAAGCTATTTCCTGCTTTCGCCTTTATCTTTTTTAAGGATTTGCCATCGCTACCGCTCTGGCCAATCCTCAAAAAAGGATGTCGGCTCTATCAGGGCTAGAAAATTAACTATATCATGCCGTTTTACCAATCAATAGAAATAAAACCAAAAACCAACCTATATCTTTGGAAAATTACCGAAGACTTCAACACGCTATTTAGCGAAGTGCAACTCAAAGACGTTTCGCTGGCTCGGCTAGAAGGAATGAAATCAGAAAGTCACCAGAAAGGATTTATGGCAGTGCGCATGTTGCTGCAACATTTGGGTTATAGCGATTTCGATTTGTATTACGACGATTTCGGGAAACCTCATCTTCGAGATGAAAGAGAAAAGACCGCTGCGCTGCAAGATAAAAGACAGGAGAATGGCAATGAAATACACATTTCTATTTCACATTCGAATGGTTTTTCGGGCATTCTTATTAGTGATAAAAATGTAGGTTTAGACATTGAGCAACTCAAAGAAAAAACTTTAAAAATCGCTGCTCGGTTTATGGATGTTTCACATTTGGAAAATTTAAATGAAGAGCAAAAAATAAAAAAAGCCACAGTTATTTGGGGAATAAAAGAAGTCGTTTTCAAAATAAAAAATGAAGCTGGCATAAGCTTTCCCGACCATATTACAGAAACCGATTTTGTGTATGAAGACAAAAAAACCATAGCGCAATTAAATTTCAATAATCAAATCGAGTATTTTGAAACCGCATTTGATTCGGTTGAAGATTATATCTTTGTTTGCGGATTCCAAAAAGACTAATGACCATTTACCAGCAAATATTAGATTCAAAAGCCAAAAGCCATAAACTTTTAGCCATACTTCTCGACCCCGATAAGTTAACACTAGAAAACCTTTCCGCTTTAATTCAAAAAATAAATCAATCGCCAGCCACGCATATTTTTGTCGGAGGAAGTTCTTATGACGGAACACATTTAAACGATTTGATTGCTGTCATTAAGCAAAATACTAAGTTGCCAATACTGCTTTTCCCAGGAAATCCATCACAAATTTCAGATAAAGCCAATGGTATTTTATTTCTAAGTTTACTCTCTGGCAGAAATCCCGAGTATTTAATAGAACATCAAATCAATGCTGTTCCGATTCTAAAGAAAACAAATCTCGAAGTGATTTCGACAGCATATATATTAATTGAAAGCGGCTCCGAAACAGCTGTAGAAAGAGTCACTTTGACCAAGCCATTAGATAGAAATAATTTCGATTACGTTTTGCAAACTGCACAAGCGGGCGAATACATTGGAAATAAATTGATTTATTTAGAAGCGGGAAGCGGCGCGCAATTACCAGTCCCGTTAGAAATGATTACTTTGGTTTCTCAAAATACATCAATTCCACTTATTGTTGGTGGTGGTATTCGTTCCCATCAAGAAATTGAAAGTTGTTATAAAGCCGGAGCCGATTTAGTGGTAATAGGAACCGCTTTTGAAAACGACAATAATTTTTTTAAACCTAAGATTTAATGTTTGAATTTCTATTTAATCAATATAAAAATGCGTCCACATTTCAAATTGTTTTGGAGGCATTTGCTTTTGTATTTGGGATTATTAGTGTGGTTTGTGCAAAAAAAGAAAATATCTGGGTCTACCCAACCGGATTGATTTCAACAGTAATCACCGTTTATTTACTTTATCAAGCAAGCTATTTTGGCGATATGACAATGAATTTTTATTACTCAATTATGAGCATTTATGGCTGGTATAAGTGGAGTTCGATAAAAAACCAACCAGTTTTAAAAATTACGCGAACAACCCTTAGAGAAAAAATCATTGGTGTTGGTTTGTTTATACTTACTGTTTTTATAACTTATTTAGTGTATGTTTTTTTTAATTATAAACTTGAAGTTCCCAATTATATTGATATTTTTACATCCGGACTTTTTTTTACAGCGATGTGGTACATGGCTCTTAAAAAAATTGAAAACTGGACCCTATGGATTATTGGGGATTGTATTGTCGTTCCGTTATTTGCTTATAGAGGTTTGGGAATGCTGTCCATACAATATTTAATCTTCACAGTTTTAGCAATTATGGCGTATTTAGAATGGAAGAAAGTATTACAAAAAAAGACAGTTTAATAAAAAGATATGGTTTTACCGAAGCTGATTTTGAGCAAATCAAAACGCAGGGAATTGCTTTGGATAAAATTGAAACAGAACTGTTGCTGTTTCAATCGGGTATTCCTAAAATTAATATAGAAAAACCAGCAACCATTAATGATGGTATTGTGAAATTAGATATTAATGAATTCCAAGTCTTTGCAGCAAAATTTGACAATATAAAATCAAATTTAAAACTAAAAAAATTCGTTCCTGCTTCTGGAGCTGCTACTCGAATGTTCAATTTTCTAAATGAATTTTTAAATGAATTTGATCACGAAAACGAAACCATTAACGCTTATATTAATAGAAATAACGATAAAAATTTACCTATTTTTTTAGCTGGTATAGAAAAATTCCCTTTTTATGAAGAAGTAAAAACCAAATTAAAAAAATTGTATTCCGATTATTATTCGCTCGAAAGAAATGAAAAGAGTTATCTTTTCATTCAATTAATGCTTGATCCAAATCATTTCGATTTTGCGAATAAACCTAAAGGCGCATTGGCTTTTCACAAATATGTTTCACATATTTCTACCCCAATTGAGGAACATCTCAATGAGTGTGCATTTTATGCCAGTTCTAACTCGGTTTCGCACTTACACTTTACGGTTTCTGAAAATCACGAATCATTATTTAAAAACATTATTACTCAGGTTAAAGACAAAGTCGAAAATAAGTCAGGTACTATTATACATGTCAGTTTTTCTTACCAACATAAAAGCACCGACACAATTGCTGTCGACCATAAAAATAAACCTTTTCGAAGAGAAAACGGACAATTGGTTTTTCGTCCCGGTGGACATGGCGCCTTAATTAACAACCTTAATGAATTGGATGCCGATGTGATTTTTATAAAAAACATTGATAATGTCATCCAAAATCATATCAACGAAATTACTTTGTACAAAAAGGGTTTGGCTGGATTTATGGTCGATTTGCAACAACAGATTTTTCAAATTCTAACCGATATTGATAATCAAAATATTAATGAAAATGACATAGAGAACATCATCAGTTTTATGACAAAAGAACTCAATATTTTGGTTTTGGATGATTTTCATAAATACACCTTAGACAATAAAATTGATTTCATAAAAAATAAACTCAACCGACCAATTCGCATTTGCGGAATGGTAAAAAATGAAGGCGAGCCTGGCGGTGGACCATTTTGGGTAAGAAATCTAAAAGGTAATCTTACATTACAAATTATAGAAAGTTCTCAAATAGACATAAATAATTTTGAACAAGCTGAGGTTTTAAAAAAAGCTACACACTTCAATCCAGTTGATTTGGTTTGTGCCATAAAAAACTACAAAGGAGAAAAATTCAATTTACTTCAATTCGTCGATTCAAATACTGGTTTTATTGTTCACAAAAAAAGCAGAGGGAAAGACCTAAAAGGATATGAATTACCTGGTTTGTGGAATGGCGCTATGGCCAAATGGATAACAGTTTTTGTAGAAGTGCCATTGGTAACTTTCAACCCAGTAAAAACAGTAAATGATTTACTTAAACCAGCTCATCAACCTCAATATGAAAACTGATGTGTTACTAAATGAACTACAATTTAAAGCAGTTCGAAGTTCTGGTCCTGGCGGACAAAATGTTAATAAAGTTTCCTCTAAAGTAGTTTTATCATTTGATGTGATGAATTCATTTGCTTTGGATGAAGAAGAAAAAGAACGTGCACAAAAAAAATTAAAATCCAAACTCACTTTAGAAGGAATTCTAATTTTAAACTGTGATGAAGACAGAAGTCAACTTAAAAATAAAGAAATTGTAACTAAGCGATTTATTGATTTAATTACAAAATCGCTAATCGTTCCTAAAGAACGCAAAGCAACAAAAGTACCACGAAGCGTTATAGAAAAAAGATTAAAAGACAAATCTTCTGTTGCCGAAATAAAGCAAACTCGCAAAAAACCAAAGTTGTAGTTTTTCACTTTTGTGATTTCTCCCGATGGTCGAAATGACAGAACTATAGTTTTTATAATTCATAATTTATAATTAACTTTGCCTTGTCTCAAAAGGGGTGCTCTAAATGACGAGCTGAGATTATACCCAATGAACTTAGAACAGGTAATGCTGTTTAAGGAAAAGACAAAAAACTAATGAAAAAGTTAGTTTAATGTCGAGAGTATCATTTAATTTTAACAAAAAATAATTACCTCTTTTTATTTGTAAATCATTTTACGAATGAAATTTTTATTTAAAAAAAGAAAAAAGAAAAGAGCGCAAAGAGCAAAGACAGTTCTAATTCTCGTTTCTTGTTTCTTGCCTCTTTTTTCTCTTTCTCAAGAAAAGTCGAAAGACACCATTACGCAGCTCGATGCCGTTTTTGTTTCAGCAATTCGAGTCAACAAAAAAGCACCAGTTTCTTTTTCGGATATCAATAAAAAAGAAATAGCCCCGCGAAATTTAGGGCAAGATATCCCGATATTGTTGAATTTTTTACCTTCTGTAGTGACTACGTCTGATGCCGGAAACGGATTTGGGTACACCGGAATTCGTGTCCGAGGTAGCGATGCCACAAGAGTTAATATTACCATCAACGGAATTCCCTATAACGATTCAGAAAGCCAAGGTACTTTTTGGGTGAATATGCCCGATTTTGCATCTTCTGTAGAAAGTATCCAATTGCAACGAGGTGTTGGAACTTCTACAAACGGCGCAGGAGCTTTCGGAGCAAGTTTAAATATGTTAACTGATTCGTATGCTAAAAATGCAACTGGTGAAATTGCCAATTCATTCGGTAGTTTTAATTCTCGAAAACATACGGTTAAATTTAGTTCAGGTTTACTAAATAATCATTTTGAATTGGCAGGAAGATTATCTGTTATTAAATCAGATGGTTTTATTGACAGAGCATCATCCGATTTGAAATCGTATTTTTTACAAGGCACATATGTAGGAAAAACCACTTTAATAAAAGCATTGGTGTTTGGAGGAACAGAAAAAACATACCAATCATGGAATGGAATTGACAGCGAAACGATACAAAATGACCGAACTTTTAATTCAGCAGGAATTTTTACAGACGAGTTTGGAAACACCCGATTTTACGATAATGAAACCGATAATTACCAACAAGACCATTATCAATTGCATTGGAATGAAAAGTTCTCTGAAAATTGGAATACCAATTTGGCTTTACATTACACTAAAGGGAAAGGATATTTTGAAAACTACAAAGAAGATGTCGATTTTTATGATTACGGATTAACACCTGTTGGATCTCAAACAACTACCGATTTAATTCGTCAAAAATGGTTGGAGAATGATTTTTACGGAACTACATTTTCGTTAAATTATAAAAACGAAAAATTAGATTTTATTCTTGGCGGAGGTTTAAATAAATACGAAGGTGATCATTTTGGTAAAGTAATTTGGTCGCGATTTGCTTCTACTAGCGAATTAGGAGACAAGTATTATAATGATTTCGGAAACAAAATAGACGGAAATATTTTTACAAAAATCAATTATCAAATTACAAAAAAAATAAACTTTTATGGCGATTTGCAATTGCGATATGTAAATTACAAAGCCAATGGAGTGCAAGCTAATTTAGTAAATGACACATTCAATTTTTTCAATCCGAAAGCTGGTTTGAATTATATTTTTAATTCCAAAAACACCTTTTATTTTTCGTTTGCTAGAGCCAATCGAGAGCCCAATCGAACCGATTATGAAAGTGGTAATTCAAAACCAGAAAAGTTAAATGACTATGAATTGGGATGGCGTTTTACTTCAGATAAAATTAAATTAAATACCAACATTTATTATATGACCTATAAAGATCAATTAATTCTTACCGGTAATCTTGATGATGTTGGCAATCCAATACGTTCAAATAGTGAAAAAAGTTATCGATTAGGTTTGGAAGTTGAGGCGAAAATTTCTATTTCAAAACAAATAACAGTTGGTCCAAATTTTACATTAAGTGATAATAAGAACGTCGATTTGAATATAAGTGGAATCAATTTTGGTAACAAAGAAATTGCGTATGCACCAAGCATAATTGCAGGAAATGTTTTGGAATATCTTCCATTAGAAAAACTTAAAATTTCTTTATTATCTAAATTTGTTGGTAAGCAATTTATGAATAACATTGAATTGCCAGAAGCCAAATTGCCAGATTATTTTGTAAATGATTTAAATGTTTCATTTGAAATGAATCCAAAATCAATATTCAAATCAATTGTTTTTTCTGGATTGGTAAATAATATTTTAGATAAGAAATACAGCTCAAACGGGTATATGTATGATGTATATCCTTATTACTATCCGCAAGCTGGAATTAATTTTTTGCTCGGGATGAATTTAAAATTCTAGTAAAAGAGCCAAGTTTTAAATTTAACTTGGCTCTTTTTTAATTGTAAATTCTAATAATATTACCATTTACTTCGGTACGATATTGCTTTAAAGGATAAGGTTTTCCTGGACTTTGACCGGTATATAAATTATAAACAGCACTATCACAAGGACATGTTGCTTCAACGCCGCTTAAAGTTAAAGTAGAACAACTCGTTAAGTCTTGATTCGGACAAGCGCCATCAAATGCTAAAATGCCACTGCCTGTATTAATAACTAATAAACCTCTAATTCCTGCACCAGTTATATTAACTTTAATGGCATTCCCGGCGAATTGTAAATTATTGTATAAAGGTAAACTTCTGTTTATTTCTACATTAAAACCATAATTTGGTAAATATGGATTTTCATTGTTAGATCTGTCTTTACTACAGCTTAGAGTTAAAACAAAAAGAAGCGTAATTAAGAATATTTTTTTCATTTGAATTTTTATTAAAATAAGTGTTGTACAAAAATATTTTGTTTAACTTTGTAAAACATTAAAGGACAAAAATAAGTATTTTATAAATAAGAATATATCTTTGAAAAAAGAAATCCCGTTGCGATGGGATTTTTTCTATTTTATAATAATGATGAATTTGTTTTTTTAAAAAAGAAATAATTAGAATAATAACTTCTATTTTATAGAAGTTCATAAAGTAAAGGAAATTATGAGTAACATATCTTATTACACAGCAGAAGGATTAAAAAAATTAAGAGAAGAATTAGATCATTTAAAAAGCGTGATGCGCCCAAAAGCATCTCAAGATATTGCAGAGGCAAGAGATAAAGGAGATTTGTCTGAAAATGCAGAGTATGATGCTGCAAAAGAAGCACAAGGAATGTTAGAAATGCGAATTGCAAAACTTGAAGAAATAAATTCTAATGCTCGCTTAATTGACGAAAGTCATTTAGATACTTCAAAAGTATTGGTCTTATCTAATGTAAAAATAAAGAATCAAGCTAACGGAATGGAAATGAAATACACTTTGGTTGCCGAGAGTGAAGCCGATTTGAAAACTGGTAAAATTTCAGTAACATCTCCTATAGGTAAAGGTTTACTTGGAAGATCAGTAGGTGAAGTAGCCGAAATTACTGTTCCAAACGGTTCTTTAAAATTTGAAATTTTAGAAATTTCTCGTGATTAATTATGAGTAGTATCTTTACTAAAATAGTAAACGGAGAAATACCCTGTTTTAAAATCGCTGAAGATGAAAATTATTTGGCTTTTTTAGATGTAAATCCAAATGCAAAAGGACATACTCTTTGTATTCCAAAGCAAGAAATAAATAAGATTTTTGATATAGAAGATGATCTATATATTGGTTTAATGCAGTTTTCAAAAAAAATTGCAATAGCCTTAGAAAAAACAATTCCATGTAAAAGAGTTGGAATGGTAGTTATCGGACTAGAAGTACCTCATGCACATGTTCATCTTATTCCGTTAAACGAAATGGATGAAATGCGTTTTCAAAATAAAGTGTCTTTATCAAAGGAAGAATTCGAAGATTTAGTGATTAGGATAAAAGAAAACTTGTAATTAATTAAAATTGAAAATGCGTTCTATCTTAATCCTATTTAGCTTTTTTGTTTTAAATTTTGCTAAAGCGCAAAGCTCAATAGTTTATGATGCAATAGATAAAAAAATTTCTGAAATCTCAAAAAATTCTGAAACAAAAACCACTTATGTTGCAAATTATATTGCAAAAAACTTTACCTCAACCGACGATAAATTAAGAGCTGCCTATTATTGGATTGCTATTAACATAAGTTATGATGTAGAAAATATGCTTAATCAAAAGCCCCAAACATCAGAAGAAAAAATCGCTAATGTTTTACGAACAAAAAAAGGAGTTTGTATGCATTATGCAGAGTTGTTTAAAGATATTGCGAGTAAGTTGGGAATCGAAATTATTCTTATTGAAGGTTATACAAAAATGTATGGAAAAGTGGCGCCTTTATCACATGTTTGGTGTGCTTCAAAAATAGATGGCATTTGGTACTTATATGACCCAACTTGGGGAGCGGGTTATGTTGAAAATGAAAAATACGTAAAAAAATTAAACAATAATTATTACAAAGCCGAACCGAAAAGTTTAATTTCTTCTCACATGCCGTTTGATTATTTATGGCAATTTTCTGAATATCCAATTACCAATCAAGAGTTTTATGATAACAAAGTTGTTTCAGAAAACAAAAGTGCACCATTTGATTTTGCAAATGAAATAAATACTTTTCAAGGTTTGTCAGATTTAGATAAAGCCAAAGTCAGTGCTGAAAGAGTTGAAAAAAACGGATTAAAAAACAAACTGATTTCTGATCGATTGGACTTTCAAAAGAAAAAAATTGACTATGAAATTCAAAAAATTAACTATAAAAATCAAAACGAGACCAATTCTAAAATTCAAAAAATTGTAGCCAATTTAAACAAAGGTAATGGGCTTTTATCTCAATTTTTAAAATACAGAAGTGCTAAATTTACACCATTGGTTTCTGATGAAATGTTAAAAGAAAAAATTAATATTTCGTATGATTTGATTTCACAATGTCAAAATGAAATTAATGAAATTAATGATGTTCCAAACCAAGATGCAGCCAATTTAAAAGCCTTAAAATCGGCAATTAATAATTCGAAAAATAATGCTGAATTGCATTTGAATTTTGTAAATGAATACCTAACTAAAGACAAAGCAGAAAGAGAAAAAATGTTCTATAAAAAGTGATTAGAAAATGATAATTAGTTCACCTTTTTAAAGCTCATTTGCATCGTTGTTCCTTTCCCAATTTCCGATTTTAAAACTTTTATTTTTCCTTTATGGTATTCTTCTACAATGCGCTTTGTAAGAGACAATCCCAATCCCCAACCTCGTTTTTTTGTTGTAAATCCAGGTTCAAAAATTCTTTTAAATTGATTTTTCGGAATACCTTTACCAGTATCAGTTACATTTATTTTTACAAAAAGGCCATCGTTTTCTATAACTATTTTAAGTTTTCCCCTTCCTTTCATAGCGTCAATAGCATTTTTCATTAAGTTCTCAATTGTCCAACTGTACAAAGCAGAATTTAAAGAAACTAGTAATGGTGATTTTGGAGCAGTAAAACTAAATTCTACTTGATTGGAGAACCTCGATTTTAAATAATCAAAAGAATCTCGGGTTTCATCAATTATGTTTTTGGATTCTAATATAGGTTCGGAGCCAATTTTCGAAAATCGATCAGTGATGGTTTGTAATCGTTGAATGTCTTTTTCGATTTCGTTAATGGTTGTTTCATCTACATTTTCGGCTCTCATAATTTCGAGCCAACCAATTAAAGAGGATAAAGGAGTTCCGATTTGATGAGCTGTTTCTTTTGCCATTCCGGCCCAAAGCTTATTTTGAGTGGCCATTTTTGTACTTTTGTAGAAGTTATATACCACTGCGCCAAAAAGGAAAATAATTAATAATAAAGCAATAGGATAGTATTTTAATTTGTTGATTAAAGAAGAATTACCATAATATAGATATTGATATTTTCCTTTGTCATATTCTATTTTTATTGGATCGTTATCTTTTTTTAATTCAAGTAAAAAAGCCGCTAATTTAATGGAGTCTTTTTCGATTTCTTCGTCAATATTTGCCTGAGTCATAATGGCATTATTTTCTGTAAGAATCATCGGAATTGTTTTATTGCTTCTTAGAATTTCAAAATTTAATTCGATGTTGTCATTTTCTAAATCGGCTTTAAGTAAAGATTTTTGTGCTTTGGCCCAAAGTTCCATTTTAGTTCGCTCTTCATTTTTAAAAATTTGAAAAAAAGTATACGTGTTCCACAAAATAAGTGAAATAATGATAAAAGAAGCAAGTATGATGATCCAACGGGTAGTATTTCTTCTTTCGGAAAATTGCATGTAATAATTTTTGTTTAAAAGTAAGGAAAAAACCAAGAAACAATAAACAAGAAACAAGACTTTTTTAGTTTAACGAAATTTCCTTCTTTATTCTTTGTTCTTTGCTCTTTCCTCATATAATTTCTATATTTGTCTAAATTCGATTTTATGTTAACGATTGATCCAAAAGAAGTTACTACCGCTAAATTACAAAGCTATTTGCAAAGTGCAATTGGTCCAAGGCCTATAGCATTTGCGAGTACTTTAGACAAAAAAGGGAAGCCTAATCTTTCGCCATTTAGTTTCTTTAATATTTTTAGTGCAAACCCACCAATTTTAGTTTTTTCACCTGCGCGACGTGTTAGAGACAATACAACTAAACATACCTTGTTGAATTGTGAAGCAACTGGTCAAGTTGTTATTAATGTAGTTAATTTTGATATAGTGCAGCAAGTATCACTTTCTAGTACAGAATACCCAGAAGGTGTAAATGAGTTTTTAAAATCGGGTTTAACTCCTATTCCTTCTGAAATTGTAAAGCCATATCGAGTTGCTGAAAGTCCAGTACAATTTGAATGTAAAGTAATTGATATTATTGCTCTTGGAAAAGAAGGTGGAGCAGGAAATATGATTGTATGTGAAGTTTTAAAAATGCACATTAGTGAAAAGATTTTAGATACAAATGGTGTTATTGATCCTGTGAAAATTGATTTGGTTGCTCGGTTGGGAGGAAACTGGTATTCGAGAGCTAATAAAGGTTTGTTTGAAGTCGAAAAACCTTTAACAACTTTAGGAATTGGGGTTGATTTTATTCCTGATTTTGTTAAGGAAAGTCCCGTTTTTAACGGAAATGATTTGGGTAAATTAGGAAATGTAGAATCCTTGCCAACAATTGAAGAAATTGCTATATTTGTAAAACAAAATTTTGAAGTTAAGGGAGTTTTAAGCGCTGATGATGAGTTAAAAAAACACCAATTAGCCAAAGAATATTTAGATAAAAATGAAGTGCTTACTGCTTGGAAAGTACTTTTAGCAAAAAAATAAATTTAGAATAATTATGGAAGTTTCAGGAAAAGTAAAAGTAGTTGGTGCAGAACAACAAGTAAGTCCAACATTTAGAAAAAGAGAATTAGTAGTCACTACAGATGAGCAGTATCCACAAAGTATCATGATCGAGTTTGTTCAAGATAAAAGCGATTTATTAAACACAATTTCAATTGGAGATAATGTAAAAGTTTCTATCAATTTAGGAGGAAGAGAATGGGTAAATCCGCAAGGAGAAACAAAATATTTTAATTCGATTAAAGGATGGAGAATTGAAAAATTACAAGCAGAAGCTCCTGTAAATGCTCAAATGCCACCAGTTCCAGCTACTGAAGCATTTGCTCCTGCAACTGATTTTAAAGAAGAAGAGCACGACGATTTACCGTTCTAAAAAAAAATAGAGAAAAGAACCAAGAACAAAGACCATTCTAATTATTTAGGATGGTTTTTTAGTCTTGCCTCTTGTCTCTTGCTTCTATTTTCTATACCCATGTATTTTTTAACCAAAGAACTTTATTTTCCTCCTGTTTCTGAAGCATCTTACGAAGGCATATTAGCTGTTGGAGGCGATTTATCTGTTGAACGATTGCTTTTAGCGTATCGTAACGGGATTTTTCCATGGTTTAATGAAGACGAGCCTATTTTTTGGTGGGCACCTTCAGAACGGATGGTTATTAATCCGAATGATTATAAAGTCTCCAAAAGTTTACGAAATATCATCAATAGAAATTATTTTACGGTGACCATCAATACAAATTTTGAAGCAGTAATTTCCAATTGTCAAAATGCAAAACGAAATGGTCAAGAAGGAACTTGGATTTCTGATGATATTATAAAGGCTTATACCCAATTACACGAACTTGGGAAAGCCATATCGTTTGAAGTTTGGCAGAATGAAGAATTAGTTGGCGGTTTATATGGTGTTGATTTAGGACACGTTTTTTGTGGTGAAAGTATGTTTTCAAAAGTGCCAAATGCCAGTAAAGTAGCTTTTGTAAAACTCATAGCATACTTAAAAGAAAACAACTATAAATTATTGGATTGTCAAGTACATAACGATCATTTAGAAAAACTAGGCGCTTTTGAAATTTCGAGAGACGCTTTTATGAAGGTGTTAAAATTGTAAATAATTTAGCTTTCATACAATATAAATACCTAATATCAATTTTCAACTGACCACTGACCACTGACCACTGACCACTATTTCTGCGTCCAACAATCAACCACATGATCGTTCACCATTCCAGTAGCTTGCATGTGTGCATAGACTACAGTAGAACCTACGAATTTGAATCCGCGTTTCTTTAAATCTTTGCTAATTTCATCAGAAAGGGCCGTTGTGGCTGGAATTTCTTTCATTGATTTTATATTGTTATGAATTGGTTTCCCATCAGTAAATTTCCATATATAGTTGGAGAAACTTTCGAATTCGTCTTGCACTTTCATAAAAGCAATAGCATTAGAAACGGCAGCTCTAATTTTGAGTTGGTTACGTATTATTCCGGCGTCTTGCATTAATTCCTGAATTTTAGCTTCGTTGTATTGTGCCACTTTTTTGTAATCAAAATGATGAAATGCTTTTCGGAAGTTGTCTCTTTTTTTCAGAATAGTATACCAACTCAAACCCGCTTGAAAGGTTTCGAGAATCAAGAATTCAAATAATAACTGATCGTCGTAAACCGGTTTTCCCCATTCGTTGTCGTGATAATCTCGGTACAAATCGTCTTTTTCGCACCAAACGCAACGTGTTTTATTTTCCATCTTTTGCAATATATTTTTCAATTAAATAATGTCCTAAGTAAATCATTGGCGTCATTAAAACAGCGATGATTAGTTTTACAGTATAACCAGTAAAACCAGATATAATATACGTTTTGGTATCCATAATTCCGGGTAACCAAAAGGCAATTCCCAAAACAATAAAGCTATCAAACAATTGAGAAATCACTGTAGAACCGGTACTTCTAAGCCAAATCATTTTGCTTCCGGTTCGTCTTTTTACAAAATGAAAGATCGTTACATCAATGAGTTGTGAAGCTAAGAAGGCCACAATGCTTCCAACAATAATCAATTGACTTTGTCCAAAAACGGCATTGAATTGCTCACTTGAAACCGAGCTTATTCCAGTCGATGGAATTTTCATAGCTAAAAACAATACGATAAAAGTGTAGGCTATTAATGCTGCTGTTATTATGGAGAGTTTTCGAACACCTTTTTCTCCGAAATACTCATTGATTAAATCGGTAGTGATAAAAACGATAGGCCAAGGTAGAATGCCAATGCTCATTACAGCTGGACCAACATCAATTAATTTTCCGCCAATTAGTTCCGCCACGACGGCATTGGTTATAAATATTCCGGCAAGGATGACATAAACAGTGTCTTTTTTGGACTGAAACATAGCAATTTAATTAACCTGAATTTCAAAGGTATTAAATATTTGGATTTGGAAAATAAAAAAACCCCGCTTCCTAAGAAACGGGGTTGGTATTTATTTAAAAGGATTCTGAAACAAGTTCAGAATATTATCCTAAAGCAGCTCTTCTAAATCCAGTAACTACTAAATTAGCATCTACTGATTTTACATAAGCAGCAACACTCATAGAACTATCTTTAATGTAATCTTGGTTTACTAAGGTATTGTCTTTGTAAAAACGTTGGATTTTACCTTTAGAAATGTTTTCCAACATGGCTTCTGGTTTACCTTCTTGACGCAATAAATCTTTTGCAATTTCAATTTCTTTTGCAATTATTTCTGCATCTACACCTTCTTCATTTAAAGCTATTGGAGACATTGCAGCAGCTTGCATCGCAACGTTTCTTGCAGCTTCTTCACCACCAGCAACATTAGCTGATAACGATACTAAAGTAGCAATTTTGTTTCCTGCGTGAATATAAGATCCAACAAAAGCACCGTTTAGTTTCTCGAAAGATTTAATTTCGATTTTTTCGCCAATAACTCCAGTTTGCTCAATTAATTTTTCAGCAACAGTAATTCCATTAAAATTAGAAGCTAAAAAGTCTTCTTTAGTATCATAGTTTAATGCTTGATTAGCTAAATCGGTAGCCAATTTAACGAAACCTTCATTTTTTCCAACGAAATCTGTTTCGCAATTTAAAGTGATTGCAACTCCAGCAGTTTTATCTGCATTTACAATTGCAATTGCAGCACCTTCTGTAGATTCTCTGTCTGATCTGTTAGCAGCTACTTTTTGTCCTTTTTTACGAAGGTTTTCAATTGCCAAATCAAAATCGCCATCCGATTCTACTAATGCTTTTTTGCAGTCCATCATACCTGCACCTGTGATTGTTCTTAATTTATTTACGTCTGCAGCAGTAATTGTTGCCATAATTTTTTTAATTTAAAGATTAAAAGATTGAAAATTTAA